>CATPCN010000317.1 GCA_955652855.1 uncultured Chthoniobacterales bacterium
ATATCGGCATGTTGTGCTTTTCATTTTACTCTGATTCGGTTTCTGGGGGTGGGTCGGTCTGCGGGAGCGGCGGTGACGTGCAGTTGAGGTGGAGCGACTTCATAGGAGTAATCTCCAGAATGCTGTTCCTGGATGCCTTCCAAGTGGCCGACCACCCACTCTCGATCCGTGTTGGCTACTTTGACATGCGTTATACCGGAAAGTGTCGCTTGGTGACGTCACTTGGCATTCACGGGAATGTTATCTGAGCCAAAGCACCCGCTCCCGACGGCGGCGTCGCCTTTGAAGGACGAAAACTCAAGCTCAAACTCCCCACAGCTCAGTCTTTTCCTAAGGTGTCGCTAGAGTTGTTGCCGTTGCGCTGTGCTAAGATTATTCAGTCGGCGCAGGGATCTGCGCACGACAATTTTAGCTGAGTTGCCGGATGGCAACATCTAAGGAGAATAATGATGACTGACAGTAGCTTCCGTTTTTCCGCACCCTACGCACGTCGGGTGCCCGATCCTGTATTCCACAAGTCTCACGGAACAGAGCGGCACATCCTATTTGTGCCGGTGAGGTCTGTGCCTACGGGACTGCCACTCGATCCAAACGCCAGAGTCCCTAATCTTCGCCGACGGATATATCGGGATATCCAGGACAGTCTCTTCGACCAGGACACAACACCCGGCACCTTCCATCTCAAACACAAGGGCATTACTCTAATTGCTGATTCCGTCACCAGAAGTAGCGAGGGTATATACACTGTGGCTCTCGGAAGGAATCACGGAGTAGTAGATGGTGGCCACACCTACGAACTGATCATTAAGAACCTCGACAACAAGCGGCTTCCAGAGCAGCAGTTCGTGAAATTCGAAATCCTGACCGGCATACCGCCCGAATGGATTGTCGAGATCGCAGGTGGACTCAACACATCCGTTCAGGTCCAGCCGTTCGCCCTCGATAATCTAGCGGGAAAATTCAAGTGGATCAAGGCTCAGCTAAAGAAAGAACCGTACTACGAAAGCATCGCGTGGAAAGAGAACGAAAATGGCGATTTCGATGCGCGCGACATCGTCAGCTTGCTGACGTGCTTCAACATTGAGCTGTTTCCGAACAAGTCGAACAACGGGGACTCCAACCCCGTCGTCGCTTACGAAAAGAAATCGAAGGCGCTTGAGCTGTTTGAGCAGCACATGGACTCATACAGACGACTGCGCCCGATCTTGAAGGACATTCTTGTTCTCCATGACACCATCCGTCTGGAGTCTCAGGAGCTTCATAACGAGGCAGGCGGGAAGTACGGCAACCTCTCTTTCGTCGAACACAAGGAACGAGGCAAGTTCACGTTTCATTTCATTTCGAAGGAGAGTGAGTACCGCCTTATGAACGCCGCTCTTTACCCAATGCTTGGAGCGTTCCGTTGGATGGTGGAAATAGACCCGAAGAAAGACAGAGCCCGCTGGCGGGGCGGCTTTCGGAATGTAATTCGTCTTTGGCGCGCATCGGCATCAGAGCTGCTGCGCATAACAGTGCAAAAAAACGCTGAAGAAGGACGCAATCCGAACGCTATCGGAAAGAGCAGAGCTCACTGGTCCAGTCTTTACAGTCGGCTGGCGCTTCGAGATTTGCAGGCAACGGTCGACGCGAACTCCTGACAGTCGATTCATTAGAGGGCTGGGCCGCACCAGATCTGAGTTAGGACGCTTAGAGGTCCAGCCCGCTTTTTCCATCACGTCAAGCTGATTAACAGTGAGCTGGCGAGAAACCGAGGGGAGAAAACCGGGAGCGTTTCCGAAGTTTCTAGACTACTCCCGTGAAACCCTGGTCGAGTAAGAACCAGTGCGAATCGCCTGCGCGGGCCCCGGTGTTTGCTCTGCGGTGATACACAACCATCAATAGTGGCGCGGTACGTCAGCTATAGGGCCAGAGTCGTCCGCAACGCCGCGTCGAGTTCACTCATCTCCGCGAAGGTTCCGATGACGCGATCGATCTCGGAGTAGTGCACCGTGGCCAGGTTGTCAGTCATGATTACCGAATCCGTCAACAGGCCGGAGCGCTTCGCGTTTTCGCTGGCGGCCGGCACGACTACTCTGCTCCGGTGTCCGCCGCGAGCCATGTTGCTGGTGATCATGGCCACGATGGTCTGGGGCAGGTCTGCCCCAAGTTGATCGGCTTGCACAACCAGCGCCGGCCTTCGTTTTGACGTTCGCAAGTTCGAGTCCGGGAACAAAACCAAAACGATGTCACCGCGGCGGCAGTTCATCATAAGCGGACATTTCGGGGCGGTCCCAATCTTCTACGAACGGGGCCAGCCGGCGACGCAGATCGGCGGCCTGAGACTCCTCTATTCCTCTTTCGCGAAGATCGACTGGGCTGGCCGGTTGAATCAATGTCACGATCACGCGTGAACCTTCGGCCCCGGCTAGCGGCTCCATCAACTCGACCTTACCGTTGCGGTAGACGCCTTCAACCGACTTGACCATGCCCATATTATGCCGCAATGGGGCGTAAGCCGAGGGCTGGCACGGTAGGA
>CATPCN010000318.1 GCA_955652855.1 uncultured Chthoniobacterales bacterium
ATCCGAAATCGAGAATTGTCGATGTTGGGACCGGCAGCGGCGTGATCGCATTGAGTCTGGCGAAGAAATTTCCGGAGGCAGAAATTCTTGCGACGGACATTTCAGAAGGCGCGCTTGCCATCGCGAAAGAAAATGCCGAGCGGCTCGGATTGAGCGAGCGCGTGCAATTTGCGAAAAGCGATTTGCTCGATGCCGTTGATGGAACGTTTGATCTGATCGTCGCGAACCTGCCCTACATCGGCGCGCAAGATCGACATGTTCTTTCGCCCGAAGTCTTGCATGATCCGGAGGTCGCACTTTTTGCCGGCGAAAAAGGCGATGAGTTGATTCGAAAATTGATGGAGGACGCGCCCCCGCATCTTCGCCCCGGCGGTTTGCTCGCCCTCGAGCTTGGCCAAAACGAAGCGCTGGCGGCGCTTCTTTCCGAAAAAAATTACCACGACATCGAATTGAAAAACGATTATTCAAATAGAGCGCGTTTTCTCTTTGCCAGATATGGATAAAATCCTCGTTCACGGTTGTCGTCCGCTCTCCGGCTCGATCAAGATCAGCGGCTCGAAGAATTCCGCGCTGCCGATTCTCGCCGCCACGCTGCTGACGCGCGAGCCATGCATCGTTCGTCGCGTGCCCGATTTGAGCGACACCCATTACATGCTGCAAATTTTGACGCATCTTGGCGCCCAAGTGGAACGCGCCAGCGGCACAGTGACGGTGAGCGCGGAAAAGATTAATTCGGTCGCGCCCTACGAGGTCGTGCGCAAAATGCGCGCATCGGTTTGCGTGATCGGGCCGCTGCTTGGCCGTTGCAAAGAAGCGACCGTTTCGTTGCCGGGCGGATGCGTCATCGGCGATCGGCCGATTGATTTGCATCTCAAAGGTTTCGAAGCGCTCGGTGCGGCTGTGCGGGTCGAAGGCGGCAACGTAAAAGTTTTCGCGCCGAAATTAACGGGCGCGGTCATCAATCTGCGCGGCAAATTTGGTCCGACGGTTCTCGGCACCGACAACGTGATGATGGCATCGGTGCTGGCTGACGGCACGACCGTGATCGAGGGCGCGGCGCAGGAACCGGAAGTTGTCGATCTTGCAAATTTCCTGAACAAAATGGGCGCGAAGATTGAAGGCGCGGGCACGCGTCGTTTGATCATCGAGGGCGTGAAAGAATTGCACGGCGCGGAGCACGACATCATTCCGGACCGGATCGAAGCGGGAACATTTTTAGTGGCTGGCGCGATATGCGGCAAAGGAATTACCGTCAAGCGTGTCGAGCCCGAGCACGTGCTCGCGGTCACAAATGCGTTGGGTAATTGTGGCTTCCGAATCGAAACCTCCGGTCAATCAATTACCGTTTCGCCAAACGGCGCAGCGAAGCCTCTCGAGCTGGCGACCGAACCGTATCCCGGATTCCCGACGGACATGCAGGCGCAGATGTGTGCGCTGCTTTCCACGACCGAAGGAATCAGCGTCGTCACGGAAAATATTTTCCCGCAGCGCTACATGCACATCGCTGAATTGAAACGGATGGGCGCGCAAATGCATCTCGAAGGTTCCACCGCCGTGATCGAGGGCGTGAAGAATCTGCTCGGCGCGCCGGTCATGGCGAGCGATTTGCGCGCGTCGGCTGCGCTTGTTTTGGCTGGATTGAAAGCGGATGGGATTACTGAAGTGAGCCGCGTTTATCACATCGATCGGGGTTACGAACATCTCGATGAAAAATTGAGTGAGCTCGGTGCGCACATCGAGCGAGTGAAAGGTTAAGCAATTATGGAAACGACCACACCATCATCAGACGTCAAAACATGGAGCGTGCTTTGCCACGCCAGCGCGCTCATCGGGTTTTTCGTGCCGTGGGCCGGGCACATTTTCGGGCCGCTCATCATCTGGCTGGCCAAGCGCGGCGATTCCGCCGAGATCGATGCGAACGGAAAAGAATCGCTCAACTTTCAACTCTCGATGTTGATCTACAGCGCGGTCGCAGCCGTGCTCTGCCTCGTGCTCATTGGCTTCTTCATTCTCGGCATCCTGCACATCTTGAATCTTGTTCTGGTGATCGTCGCGTCGATTCAAGCCAGCGAAGGCAAGCTGTACCGCTATCCGATCACAATTCGGCTGATCAAATAAAGCGCGAGTCATCCCGAGCGAAAGCGAGGGATCTCCCGCTGCCCGGGAACGCACACTTCGTCGGAGAGATTCCTCGCTTCGCTCGGAATGACAAAATTGCCTAACGAGTGGCCGCGGCCGCGAGTCCGCGCAGCGTCTTCATGTTCTCGACGTCTTCGGCGAGTTCTTTTCCTTTCGGCGTTTCGAGGACTTTTGGAATTTTTTTGAAACGGCGGTCGCGCATGATGAAACGGAAAGCATCAACGCCGATCTGACCTTTGCCGATGTGTTCATGTCGATCCACGCGCGATCCGCGCGCCGTTTTTGAATCGTTCAGATGCAAAGCGGCGAGCCGATTCAATCCAATCAGGCGATCGAACTCGCGGAGTGTTTTTCGAACCGCTGACTCGCTCCCGATGTCGTAACCCGCGGCGAAAACGTGCGCCGTGTCGAGGCAAACGCAGAGACGCTCCGGTTGCCGCACATTTTCAATGATGTGTGCGATATGCTCGAAGCGATGACCGAGGCATGAACCCTGGCCGGCGGTCGTCTCGAGCGCGATTCGCGTTTTCACCTTCGGGATTTTGGCGAAGACTCGATCGATCGACGCGACGATTTTCTCCAACCCGTCTTCTTCACCGGCGCCGAGATGCGCGCCCGGATGCAGGACGAGAAACGGCAGCTCGAGTTGATGCGCGCGCAGCAATTCTTCCGAGAGCGCGCGCAACGAGTTGGCGTGAAATTCCGGATTGGTGGCGGCGAGATTGATGAGATAATTCGCGTGCGCAAAGATCGACAATAATTCGCCGCGCTGCGCGTGATTAAGAAATGCCGCGATCTCCGGCTTTTCCAACGGACGGGCGAACCATTGCATGTTGTTCTTTACGAAAATCTGCATGGCAGTGCATTTGATCGAACGCGCGCGTTGGATCGACATATGCACACCGCCCCCGATCGACATGTGTGCGCCGAGCAGAATTTGCGACGCCTTCCTCAAAACCGTTTCGAATGCCAATTCGGATGTGAAAGACTGCCTTCGCCTTTGTATTCGAAAAGTTTATACATCGGCGCGAGCAAGACGCCGGGGCCGCTCGCGTTGATCCGCACATCGAAATCGAGTTTGTCTTCGAGAAAATGCACATCGCCGTGACCGATCATGCCGAAGAGCTTTCCGGCAACGTCGAAATCGTCGGTGTGAATCACGCCATCTTTGATCGAGAAAGTCGCGTCGGCCTTTCGCGCGACGCTGAAACCGGCGCCCGGAATTATTTTTGTGAGCAAATCCGAAAGCGGTCCGAAAATAGGAATCGCGAACACATCGCCATCGGTGATCCGAATCTTTCCCGTGCCCTGCATGGTGCGCGCGTCGCTGCCCAGTCCCGTGAAATCGTAACTGCCATTTAATCGGCCGTGCGCGGTTTCGTATTTGAAATAGAGATCGGTCAGGCGCGGGAAATCGATTCCTTCGACAGACATTTGTGCGGAGTAATGCGGATCGTTTTTCGCGAGCGAAATGTCGGCGGCGCCCCGCACCGTCCCGGAAAAAAGATTTCCCTGCACATCGCTCAGCTGCAATCGATCGTCGGTAAAGAGCAGACGAGCGGCCACGCGATCGAACGATAAAGTTTTGTCGAGAAAGACGTAATCCATTCCGGCCGGCGCATCGACATTGATTTCGAGATGCGTGTTCTTCCCGCCGCGAAATTGCACGACACCATTCGCGGTGATGTTCGGCGGCTTGCGAAATTTGTAAGGCGCGACCGGCTTCGCCAAATCGGGATCGATCCAGAAAATCGCTTCTGACGGCCGCAATGTCGATCTTACGTTCGCAACGCGCACTTCATGCTTGGCGAAGTCGTAGGTAAACGAGCCGGAGCCGGCGCCTTCGTCGCGCGCAAGGCGAAAGTTATCATACGTGATTGCGCCATTGCCGAAGCGAACATTCGCGCTCGCGCTATTCATCGTTACGCCGCGGAAACGCGTGCGTTGCAATGCCACCGTTCCATCGCCGAACCATGCGGCTGGATCGCGGCTCGATCCGCGAATCGCCAGGTGCACTGACGGCGGGCGTTGCCATTCCCACTCGCTGAGAAATTGCTGCATCTCGACCGGCGCAAAACCGGTGAGCGCGCTCGGATTCATTGAGCTCTCGATGTTGATCCGGAAATCGTTCGGCGCATCGAGAAGATCGGCCGTGAGCGCGCCGCTTTCGTGACGCAGCCGAATATTGCGCAGCATCGAGCGCTCGCCGTCCCATGAGAAATCGGTGGAGAACTCTGCGAACGGCACATTCTTGTAGGCGAAATTTTCGATCGAAGCGCGCCCCAGCGCTTTCAAGCGCGCTCTTGCTTCCGAAAAATCAGCGGACCCAGAAAGCTCAACCGTCGGCGGTGAAGAAAAGGTCGCGTCTTTCAAAACGTCGCCGAGGCGGAATGCTTCGAGAAATGATTTTAGATCGAGCGTGCTGCGCGCCTCAAATTCAGCGTCGTTGCGCTCACGTCGCCAACCTGCGCGACCGACAAGCGAACCGGCGTTATCGCTCCAGCCAAATCGCGTGACGCTTAATTTTTGATCGGCCCATTCCGCGGTCGCGAAGAGATTTTTCATTTCGTAGGCACCGCGCCGCACGCGAACGCCGCGCAAAGTCGCTTCCACGCGCGCCGTTTCGAGTTCGGAAAGATCACCTGCAAAATTCAGCTCGATCCGCGGAGGCTCGCCCGGAAAGCTCATCTGGCCTAGCTCCGTCACGAAGCGTTGCAAGAGGGCGAGGCGCTGTCGCCATTCTTCCGCCGAGAGCTCAGCGCCGGGCTTGTAACCCGCGCGCTTGATCAACTGGCCGCGCGCAGAAATTTGCACGCCGCAAAAATTTCCTTCGGCTTGACTAAGGTAAATTTGCTCTGGCGGGAAATAGACATGCGCGCGGAATCGGGTCAGCCGCGCTTTCGGCGCATTCGCGTCAGCGTTTGGAAATGTGAATAAAAGTTGCGCGTTGCGCACATCGAGCGCGTTTAAAAACGGCTGATGATGCAGAAGCGCGGCGTAATTTATGTCGAGCGCTACTTCGCTGATGACCGCGAGCGTTTTCTCGCGGTGTTTGTAGTCGAAAATGCGGACGTCCTGAGCGATCAGTCCACGGAACGGATCAAGCGTGAGTCGGCGGATCGATGCTTCCACGCCGCGTTTGTGTAATTCTTCGACCACGCGATAACGCCACTCACGCCCGAAGCCTTTTTTCGCCAGATACCAGCCGCCACCGAGTAGCGCGGCGATCGCGATTACGACGACCAAACGAAGCGCGATCATGAAAAGTCGACGCGCGAAATGCGATTGTCGATCTTGCGACCGGGCGGGAGTTTCGGGCGACTCGAGAACAGGCGACATCAAATTATAGTGAGAGATGTTTCGGTTTCGCTCAACATGACAAAACGCGCATGACAATTTCCGATCTACCGGCAATCAACGCCTCGCTCAATCTTCTCAGCACGATTTTTATTTCGGCGGGCTGGTATTTGATTCGTTGCGGGGCCTGGCGGCGCCACGTCGCGTGCATGATCGTTGCAGTCATTTCATCGACATGTTTTTTGGCGGGTTATCTCACTTATCACGCGCACGTCGGCGAAAAGTCGACGCATTTTAGCGCCGGTGGAATGATCGCGTGGATTTATTTCTCGATGTTGGTCACGCACGTTCTGCTCGCCTTCGTCACGTTGCCGCTGGTCATTATGACGCTTGTCCCGGTTTTTCGACGCCGATGGGATCGACATAGGCGAATCGCGCGCTGGACGATGCCGATCTGGCTTTACGTTTCGGTCACGGGCGTGCTCGTTTATTTGATGCTCTACAAATGGTTTCCCCCACCGAATCTTGCGCTCGGGCACTGATTGATATTTGCTGACAAAGGCGGCGCTCCTCTGCAAAAATAAAGTTATGGTGACGATCGCGACGTTTAACGAACCGGCCAAAGCCAAGCAGCTCAAGCAGCGCTTCCAGGAAGCCGGGCTTAAAGCAGATGTTCATAATGAAGGTCATTTGCAACAAGTCGCGTTTATGTCGAAGCCGCAAGCGAACGTCAAAGTAATGGTGGAAGAAGACGATTTCGAAAGGGCGCAAAGATTGATGGTCGAGTGGGAATCTACCGATCCGGACATCGCCACGGCGGTTATTCGTTGCCAGCAATGCGGCTCATCGCGCATCGAGTATCCGCAGATGACGCGCAAAAATCTGACTCCCGCGGTCGCAGGCATTCTCTTTGCGCTCCGGCTTTTCCCAAAGGAATTTTATTGCCAAGATTGTCACCACACCTGGAACAATGAGGACCAGCGGACTTTCGCGCGTCTTTGGCACCGGTTCTTTCCCGGTTCGAATCCCAGCAAAGCGAGCTGACGCAATCGACTTATTGTCGATCTTGCGGGAAAGGCGCGACTGCAAAAATAGCGAAAAGATTTAGAGTAGTTGTCGCTTCGTCCAATCCATGAAATGGCTTTTTGTTCTCGGCCTGGCGCTGATCGTCTTCGGCAGCGCGGCGTATTTTGGCTACAATCTTTTTCTAAAGCCCGACATCAGAGTTCGTCAGGAAAAAAGCGGCGAGGTTCCGGTGGAACCGCCACCGGATGTGAGCCTGCCGGAGTTTCAAGCGGCGGGGCAGAATCGCCAGGAAGGAAAATTG
>CATPCN010000319.1 GCA_955652855.1 uncultured Chthoniobacterales bacterium
ATGAAGATCGATGGGACGTGATCAATTTCTTGCGCGCTTTTTCCCAAGGCTTTCAGGCTCGCGTGCTGTCGCCCTCGATCGTTTCCGAGCGCCCCTGGCTGGGCGCCGCCGGTTTCTACCTGGACGGCAACGACGACAAAAGCCGCGAACTCAAGGACTTCCGGGAGCAAGGCAATGTCTTGCTCGTCTTTCCAGACCCCGGCCAGGAACTCAGCCTCGCGCGCATGCGAGAACTGCGTTGGGACTTGGATCGGATGCGAACCAAGGGTCTGGTGGTCTTGGTGATATCCGATATCCTCGACGCCGGCGTTAGCGGCTCCGCGACCATCGTTCGTGGCGGCGCCGACGAGATCCGGGAGAGCTACGAACTCTTGTCGCGCACGTTGGTAAATCGTGGCGATGGTCGCAGCCTGGGCGTAAAGAGAAGTCATATGGAATTCCTGATTGATCGGTTCGGCTATATTCGTGGTCGCTGGATTGCCGATGAGGAGCCCAACGGTTGGAGTCCGATGGACCGGCTCCTCCTGCAAGTAGACAAGCTCAACGCGGAGCCGCAAATATTGCCGGCGCCGGACAATCACATCCATTAATTTATTCGGGCCGAGAGCAGATCATGCGTTTGGATGAGGACCGCTATTTGTTCGTGTTCGACCTGCCAGCAGGCCCGGCAAGAACACGGTGCGAATCCATTGGTTGGATGCGCAACAAAAGGTTTGACGTTGCGCGTCGTAGCTATCTATCCTGATCCGAGCATGGGAGGACACCTATGACACAGGTTTTGGATGTGGGAACGGGCGGTATGGTTTCGACCCGCCGCGCGACCAGAGATGCGACCAGGCTCGCGTCCAAAGACAAGTATCTGAACCTCGGCGTCACGCTCTCGGTTATGGGCGGTCTGGCGATGATCTACCTGGCCGCCAGGGTCTACCAGCAAGTGTTCGCCTGGTCCGCAGGCATGGATTCGACCAATCCGCTCTTCGATACATACTGGATGACGCTGCTGTACACCGAGTTGAGTGTTCTTGCGATTGCGGCCGTCGTGGTCTGGTCGTATCTCTGGTTCTCCCGCGACCGGCACCTCGACTTGATAGAACCGAAGACCGAACTCAAACGGTACTTCAATCTGGTTGCGTGGATTCTTTGCTATGTGTGCGCCGTCTATTTTACCGCCAGCTTCTTCGGCGAAGAGGACGCTTCCTGGCACCAGGTGGTGGTGCGCGACACCAGCTTCACGCCCAGCCACATCATCCTGTTCTATCTGACCATCCCGCTCTACATTATCCTCGGGATCGGATCGTACCTGTACGCCATGACGCGGCTGCCGCAATTTGCCAAAGCGATCTCAGTCCCGTTTGTCATCGGTGTGACCGGCCCGTTCCTCATTCTGCCGAATCTCGGTTTCAACGAGTGGGGGCATGCCTTCTGGCTGATGGAGGAATTGTTCATCGCCCCGCTGCATTGGGGCTTTGTCGTGCTCGGCTGGTCGGCCTTGGCATTGGGGGGCCTGCTGATGCAGGTCTCTCCGAATATCGTTGAACTGCTGAAGAAGATTTACGGCGAGGAAGAAGCCGAGCAATTGTCCAATACGATCTGACAATGGCTGGGGGCCACCGCCAGAGTATTCGGGATGTAATATCTCGCATCCCTCAATCTCTGGCCGGGTCGGCATTGGCTGCAGGGAACTGCGAAACTGCGATAACGAAACGCCGCAAGAAAAAATCGCCAGGCCGCGGCTGACCGGGGGGATAACGTGGCACGCATCGCGGAGACCGCTTGGCGTGGGGTGTGGCCGGCAAGCGCGGTCGCGAGAGTATCGCGGACCTTCGATTTTCTGGTTGCCGCTGCGATCTTTATTGTGCTGGCTGCCGCCTACCACATCCATGTCGAACTGACGATCGGCGACTGGGATTTCTGGGTCGACTGGAAGGACAGGGAGTTCTGGCCGACCTTTACCCCGGTGCTGTTGATCACCTTTCCGGCGGCTGTTCATTACGTCCTCTGGACCTACTTCCGCCTGCCCATCGGCGCCACACTCTGTTGTGTCGGACTGCTCCTGGGCGAATGGATCGTGAGGGTCCACGGCTTCCATATCTGGTCCTGGTTTCCCTATTCGCTGATCTGGCCGGCGACCATGTTGCCTGGCGCCATGGCGCTCGATCTGGTGCTGCTGCTCGGCGGCAATTTCATCATCACCGGCATTTTCGGCGGCATGCTTTTCGCACTGCTTTACTATCCCGGAAACTGGCCCATGTTGGCTGCGTACCGTTTACCGCTCGAGCATATCGGATCGCTGCTCACGGTCGGAGACATGATCGGCTACGTGTATCCGCGCAGCAGCATGCCGGAATATCTGCGCATCATCGAGCGCGGCACGCTACGCACCTTCGGTGGCCACTCCGCGGTGGTCTCCGCCTTCTTCTCGGGGTTCATGTGCATCCTGATGTACTTCGTCTGGTGGCATATCGGCAAGCTGCTGGCGACGACGGCGTTCGTACCAAGCAAACTCAGTAAATGGATGGGGCTTTCGGACAAGACCGTAGCGCCAACCGCGACGAGCTCTGCGGTGCGACCGGCAACGGTCGTGCTGAGTCTCGCGGTATTGCTGACCAGTGTTCTGTACAGCATGCCCACGCAAGCCCATGGCGAGCGCAACCAGGAACCGTTCCTGCGGATGCGTACCGTGCACTGGTACGACGTGAAGTTTTCCGGGACCAAGGCGGCGGTGAACGACGAGATCACGATCACCGGCAAGTTCCGGATTTTCGAAGACTGGCCGGAGATTCTGCCCAAGCCCGACACGATTTTTCTTGGGCTTGCCGCGCCGGGCGGGGCGATGACCCGCGTCGAATCCTATATCGACGGGGTGCCGGCGATCCAGTCAACCGGTCTTCAGCTTGGCCGCGACTATGACTTCAAGATCGTGATCAAAGGCCGCATTCCCGGGCGGTGGCACATCCATCCGATGCTCAATATCCAGAAAGCCGGTCCACTGCCGGGCCCCGGCGAATGGATCGAGGTTACTGGAAATTTCAGCGATTTCCGGCAGCCGGTTACGACGCTCGACGGGACCCAGATCGACAATCTAGAGAACTGGGGTCTCGGTGCGGTATTTGGCTGGCACGCACTTTGGTTTGTCCTCGCCATCCTGTGGTTGCTGTGGTGGATAAGACGGCCGCTCCTGTTACCGCGTTACATGGCGGTGAACGCCGGTCGCGAGGATGCGCTCATCACGCGCCAGGACCGAGTCGTTGCCGCGGCATCGCTGGCTGGCAGTA
>CATPCN010000320.1 GCA_955652855.1 uncultured Chthoniobacterales bacterium
CACCTGGCTGGTAAGATGCTTCTGTAAAGCGGCGAAACGCTGCTCTTGTAGCTCAAAAATCGATACCCGCGTTCTTCCGGCGAGTTTCGTGAATTCCTGGAGCATAGCGTCGCAGTTCCGCGTCACGTCCTCGGCGAAAGAACCACCGAAAACAACGGTGGCAATGTCTCGGAATCCGTACCTCAGGGTCAACCGGGTTACATTTCCGGCGGCGGCCCGGATCCGCTCTTCAATCGGCTCGGCACTCTGCAGGTTGCCGAGATTGGCGCAAAGCAACCAGTCCGCGTCGATGCCGGAATTACGGATCTCCGCAATATGGATTTCGTTGGGCGACGCCTGCGCGAGCCTGACCGCACCGCCGAGTAACTCATCGAGTGCGGCTCCAGCGCCTACCAGCGGAGCGTCCCGATAGACCGCCACACAAATTGCGCTGGCTCGGGGCGCCATTGTAAGGTCGCCGTTAACCAGTTCTACCGCCAGCTTGCCCTGACCCGTGATCTCGCGGACTCGCAGCATGCCTCTTAACGTCAACGAGGTGATTCGCAACGGATCTCGCGTGCGAAATAGTTCGCGATTCTCCTCTACGGTCAGTCCGTTCCAGGCTGTCGAGGCGGCGCTGTCCGCAAGGACTGCCTTTGCTTTTTGCCGGATCGCGAGGCCCAAATCCTCCATCGATTTGGGCAGACGGAGCTTATCACTCCAACCGAAGACAGTCAATCTCCCGATGAGGTCCTGAAATACTTTGTTCCCCGCCCAATGGGCTGTAGTGAGTTCTGGCGGCGCCGGCTCATCCCGCATCAACGCGGCGACGATTCCCGCAGCCCCACCGAAACCACCAGCCACGTAAAGCGGCTTTCCCAATTCCAGCATTCTCCACGACTCTTCGACGATACCTGGGAACGAGCCAGAGTAACCGTCTCGCGACAACTGATCCTCACCCCGTGGGATTACTTTTCCACCCAGAACAAAAGTCGCTTTCGAATCCACGGCTACCAGTAGCCTCATCTCCGACATGTATAGCGCCGAGGGCAAATTCGCTTCCGGGGACGGTAGAATGGCCCGCCGCTTGAGGTCCGGGCGCAAACCGACGTGGTATGAGTCCACTGGCCCGCTCTCGGCCTTTGAATCGGCCGGGCGGTAATTGCGAAGGCGGGACTTGTTGCCTATGGCCGTACGGTTGTACGTCGAGATCAATTGCGCGAACAGCCGCGTGTATCCGTCTGGCCGCAAATCGCCACCGTAGGCGATCACCGCGCCCGACGAGATTGCCGTGCGGACCAGATGCGTGATCGCGTCGCGGACGTGTTCGCCCGTGAATCCCCATTTGCCATCCACATCTGGGCTGTCGGAGACGGAGATTGCAATCTGGAATCCATCGAGCGGCGCGGCCGGTCCACCTGGGCCATCCCGGAAATGGCGAAAGGCCGTGAAGGGCGTCGTCAAATAGACCCGCGGACGAATCGCCAATAGGATCTCGGCCTCGCTCGCCGGCAATTCAGGGTCGGGGTACATTACGAAACGGGCGCCCGGTCCGGTGAAGCACGCCTGCGCCAGATCGAAGAGTTCCGGCGGACGGCTAATAATAATCGGCGACGGCAAGCTGGCTTCCAGCGCCATGCGTTTCGCTTCCAGTTGAAAGAAGCTGCTGCGAATCCACTCGATCATGGCGCGCGTAATTACCGCGGCGTGGTCTCCCGACGCAACTATGCTCGGGCCATTGCCTCCGTAAGGATCGACGCGCGGTTCGCCGGATTTCAGTACCTCCACGGAAAGGGTTGGAATCCGATTGACTTTCGCGTTATGCAGTTCTTCGGCGCACCGCACCTTTGCGGCATAATTATCGGTCCGCACGGCTACAAAAACCGCCCCGGAGTTCAGGCTCCTGATGATTGTGCGGTCTGTCTCCGCCTCAATCGAATCGACAATCCTCCCGAAGAAGCGCCGCGCCGTGGCGTCGTTGCGAGCCTGGGTGAGAATGCCCTGGGCCTCGTCGTCGGCGCCGGGATCGTCACCAGAGTGTGAAACGAAGAGGACTGCTTTACCGTCGGCTAGCCCCAACGCGCGGGCCACTTCGACCAGGATCGCGTCCACAACCGCTCGTTCAGGCGGTCTCGCGACCTGCACGTCGGGCGGAAAGTCGTCCGCGCTCCAGTCCTCGGAGTTAGCCACCACAACGATGCGAACTGTAGGGTGGCCGGACGCCCATCCGCCGATCATCCGAATCGCTTCATCGTGGCATGCGGCGCTGGCAACGGCGCCTAGAACCGGGATCAATACGATGTGGTCAGCCGCATTCAGGTCGACAACGTCCGCATCCACCGCGGACCATATGGGAATTCCCGCGCCGAAGCCGAGGCGGTCGGAGATAGGACGGGTAAGCCTCGTGTACAATTCTGTGGCGAGCTTCATCCCCTCCGGCCGTTCCGCGGGATGAAAGATCACCGTTTGCACGGCGAGAGAAAGCCTCATAATCTCCTTGCAAAAGATTGCCCCGCCGGGATGGTAACAATTACGTTTTGGGAGCGGTCGGAATTCCGCGGCCCCGGTTCGCGGCGTCGAGCCCCATATTGAGCGTATCGAGACGGCACGATCCTTGCAACTGATCCGCTACTGTCGCGGCCTTGTGCGATAACTCGCCGAGCTTTACCGAATCCCACCATAACGCGGCCAGTCCGGCGACGTGGGGACACGCCATGCTGGTACCGTCCTTGAGAGTAAGAAGATCGTCCCCGTTGAAGTCGGCCGAGAGAATGCCCACGCAGGGAGCCACCATGGCGGGGCCGGAGTTCGAAGAACGGGCGATGTCGAGCCCTTGCGGGCCGCGC
>CATPCN010000321.1 GCA_955652855.1 uncultured Chthoniobacterales bacterium
CCCGAGCGCCGAGTTGAAACACGGCATCATCGCACTCGTTAGGCCGGATCTTCCTTCGATTTTCATCGCGCCGGACGACGCGGTTTTTTCAAAAAACTTGAACAACATCGAGCAGGTCAAAGCGCGCAAAGGTCCGATCATTGCCATCACCAGCGGTAATTACGCAAAGCAGCTCAAAGGAATTGCGAACGACATCATCGAAATTCCAAGCGTCCCCGATTACGTAAGTCCGATTCTCACCGTCATCCCGCTGCAGCTTCTCGCCTACCATCTCGCTGTCGAGCTCGGCCGCGATGTCGACAAACCGCGAAATCTCGCCAAAAGCGTGACGGTAGAGTAGCATCGAGGTGCCCCCGGATTAGCCGGGCGTTTTACTCGATGCAACCAAACGAAAATTACGTGCTCGATCTCCTGCAGGACGCAGGACTGGTTTCGCGAAAGCAGATCGAGAGCGCCCGCGCAAAACTGAACGCCGCGAATAATGTTGTCGATCTTTTGGTCAAGGAGGGCGTCGTTTCGGATGCGGGCGTTTCGCGCACACTCGCGGCGCAAGCGCACATGGATTGGGTCGATATTTCCGCGAGAATTATTCCGCGGGATGTTATCAAACAAATCCGTGGAAGATGCGCACCGGTTCAAAGTGATTCCGATCGCCTCCGGCGAAACCGGTCTCGTCGTCGCGATTAGCGATCCGCTCGACATCGATACGATCGATAGCCTGAGCTTTTTATCCCTCCGCCTCCCTCAACGACAACAGTTGTTGGAATTAGAGATCCGTTTGGAAACTCGTACGGATATTCAACGATGAAAGCTTCAGATCCGACGAAGAGCGGTTATAATCCGACCTTCGATCTCTGGAGCACTGGTAACGCACCTGATCAAACTCAGTGGATCAAAAACTGGTGACGCGTTCGCGGCCGCTCCGCTGTCATCCTGAGCGAAGCGAAGGATCTCGCGAAAGTCCGTGATGTGTTGTGAGATCCCTCGCGTTCGCTCGGGATGACAATCGCGTTTTAGCGGCGGTCTATGACCGTCGCATTAATTTCCGGTGCTCACAGAGCGCCGCTACAGGAACCGAAGATCGACATTAGTTACTGCCGCTCGTGTGCACGACGACCACGACGCGGCGGTTCGGCTGTTGGCGAGAAATCTCATTATCGAGCTCGACTTGCGAAGTATTTGAGATCGCATTCGGCTGCACCAAGAATTTCGTCGATCCGTACCCGTGCGTTTCAATTTGCGCCGGATTAATTCCCATCACTTCGACTAAATACTGTTTCACACTGTCCGCGCGCCGCTGGCTTAGATCGAGATTGTAGTCCGGCGTGCCGATCGAATCGGTGTAGCCTTCGACGCTGAATTTCGCCTTCGGATTGCGCGTGATCAGTTTGGCGAGCTTTTGCAATTGCGTCGCTGCACCCGGTTGTAACTCCGCGCTGTCGAATCGAAAAATCTGATCGTCCGGCATTCGCATTTGCGTTCCCGAACCGAGCGGGCCTTGCTGCGCGAGGAGTTGATCGAGATCGCTAAAGCCCGGATTGCGACCCTTGCTCGGACCGGCGCTATCGCCGGGAATCTTGCTCGTGAAATTATTCGGACGCTTGATGATCGTGCTGGTCGCCAGCTCCGTTCCGGTCAACGCCGGTTGCGGACGTCCCGAATTGGCTGCGTCGTTCAGCGCCGATTGCTCGCGCGTCGCGTTTGGGCTGTTCAAAAGCGTCTGCGCGGTCGAGCGCTCGATTTCATTCAGCACAGAATTCGCGTCCGGCTGATCGACTTGCGGTTTGTCCGGCAAAACATCGCGCGTGTCGTCGGGCATCGCGGCGCTGGCGTGAACTTCTTCGAGAAGTTTATCGAACGATTTCTTTTCATCGGGCAATTGCTCCGCGGTCTGGTCCGGATCGGGCTTCGCCGCCGGGTTCGTTTGATCCATCCCATTTTTTTCCAGCGGCTGGAGCTCCACACTGCGCACGTTGAAAGTCGGCGTCTGCTGATTCTCCGTATACAAAATGTCGGCCGGTTGAAAGCGCGTCTCGTAAAAATAAACGCAAAGCGCCAGATGCAGCGCGAGCGAGATGAGCAACCCGACGAAGAGCCAGCTTCGTTCTTTGCTGCCGGACAACAGTGCGCGCTCGAAATCGTCGAGATCGGAAGCTCTCATGTTCGACTCAAACCAACCGGCAACGCGACGCGATTGTCAAACCGCCGGCGCACCGATGCCGCGCGAATTTTATGTCGATCTTGTCCGCGCAATGAATGCGCGCGCTGCTTTTCTAATTTCTTCCGCAAAGCGGGCCTCGGGCGAAACAAACTTCGGCGTAAACCACGGAAACAATCCAATCAGATCATGCGTCACAAGGATTTGTCCGTCACAATGTTCGCCCGACCCAATTCCAATCGTTGGAATTTGGATTCCATTCGTGATTTGCCGAGCGGTTTCAGCAGCGACAATTTCGAGCACGACCGCAAAGGCGCCGGTCGTTTCCACCGCCCGCGCATCGGCCAGCAATTGCTCCGCTTCCAGTCGCGTACGGCCCTTCACTTTGTAACCGCCTTCTTCGCGCACGCTTTGCGGCAGCATTCCGATGTGCGCCAGAAATGGAATGCCCGCCGCGACGATCGCTTCGATCTGCGCGACGTGACTTGCACCGCCTTCCAGCTTCACCGCTTGCGCGCCAGCCTCGACAAGTTTTTTTGCGGTCGCGACCGCTTGCCCCGGCGTGTCGAAAGTGTGGATCGGCATGTCCGCGACGAGCAACGCGCTTTGCACGCCGCGCGCGACCGCGCGTGTGTGATGCAGCATCTC
>CATPCN010000322.1 GCA_955652855.1 uncultured Chthoniobacterales bacterium
GCTTGAACCCCGCGCTATCGATCCCGAGCGCCGCCACCAGCACGAGGTGCTCGCTGATGTGGATGACGTCGATCTGCACCACCATGATGTCGAGTGCGGATAGATCCGCACCCATCCATTGCTTCATGCGCGCAGCCGATAACGCCACGAAGTGCCGCGAGGCCGCCGACTTCGACACCCCGGCCCCCGCTGGTGCGGGAACATCGCCCTCAGGTAGCCGCACCGCTCGGCGGAATTTCCGCGTCGAGACGTTGATCAGCATGAGGCTCATCGCCCACTTGCCCAACCAATCCTCCGCGACCGCACGCTCCCAGCTCGGAAGCGCCAGTTCCCGGCCCGCGAGTTCATGGCGTTGCTTTCCTTGGTGGATTCGACACCCCGAGCCTACCGGCTCAAGGCGAGCAACGCCGCTCCTCCTGTTTCAACATTCGCCGAGGCAATCTCCAAAACAAGTCGAAAGCTGAGCAACTCGGAAAGTCGCAAAAATGCATCTTTAGCTGTTTTGCCCGGCTGCGAGCCACTCCGAGGGCGCTGCGAAGAGGCAACGGCCCGCCGTTTGGAGGCTATGATCTCGCCCAAAGCGCGGCTAGCTTCAGGCCGGAGTAACCCTGATGCAAAAGCTTTCTGAGAGCGCGACGATCATGACGATGCACACGCTTCCAGTCGGCGGAGGGCCATCCAGAACCGGCGCGCGGGAGTGTTGTCGCTTCGGGGGCGACGTTGATATTGCAGCGGCCCCGGCGCGCTGTTGTTGCACCGAGGCCGCGATGGGGGCTTTCAGACGAGTCCATGCGGAGAGACCGGGGCGCATGGCTCACCGACCTGCTTACGACACCAGGGTAAACACCCGGTAAATGCGAATAGGACAACTTGACGCTCCACACGCCAACCGGCGGTTCGATTACGCGGGGGCTTGAGCCACATCTCCGGGCCTCGTCCTTCGAGCTTGTTCACCCGAGACAGGACCTTCGTCAATTAGCTCGGACGGCATGGCAATGAGGTGATAATCTCACTCATGATCTCGGGCTGTCACCTGACTGAACGGACCTCTGCGCCGGGGTTGATTTGAGCCTGTGTTGAAAAAGCTGGCGGCAGATGCAATGACCAAATGGCGGCAGCTTTGCTGGCTAGCTATAATGATCCCGGTTCCAAAGTGAACGGAACCGCTGTAAGATCATAATTGTAATTTGGGAGGAGCAAATGACGAGTTCGCGACGCTCGCCGGCCACTAACGTTGTTTACCTTAAAGGAGAGTCCCACAAGCCTAGTCGAGAAGATGAGCACTCATGGTCGGGAGCCGACCCAGGCCCAGCTGGCTTTGATTTCAGCCTGTTGAGCCACGAGGCCGATGCCGAAAGCGACGCGAACTCTCGTTTGGACAGTTCAGGAACCCCGGGCGCGGCCCGGAATGTGGTTGGAATTAGCACGACAGAATCTCCAGACAAGTAAAGTCATCTGATTACGCACCGGCCGCCAAGCCTCGCGTGCTCTCGCCACCCATGGCCGCGAGCGAGATCTTCTGGTCATCGGGCGCACGCCGGTGCATTAGATCAGTCTATAGCTCGTCAGCGAGAAGCGCGCGGTCCCGCCGCTGATGTTTACGCCGTGACCCGCGAAACAACCGCCGCCGAACGTCATCCCGATGTTGCCGACGTTCTGAAGTGCGGCACGAAACGCCGCCGACGTAATTTGGTTGAGGTCGCCAGCTTTGCCCAACACCGATAGCCACTGGTCTGGCATCAGCGGCACAGTCAGGGTTACGGTTCCCGCTGTCAGCACCGCGGCGGCCTTGCTCCACCAACGGTAAAACTCATGGTCGACTTCCAGAGTGTCGCCCTGGCGCTGGATGAACAAACGAACGGCCGCTGGGTTGGTGCAGGTGTTGTTGGGATTGAGCGCGTACTGAAAAAATGGCGCGCCAGTCGACTCAATCCGAAATGTCATCGTCAGCGCCGCGGCGGTGATCGCTGCGTTCACAGGTGTGGTGATATAGTTGACGTGGCCGCATGACCGATCCTGTTTACAGTTCGTCGGCGGCTGGTCGTAAATTGGAAAATCGAATGACCACCCCACCCCATCAGCAACTGGATGGTCCGGAACCCCTGCGCTGTATTGCAGATACCATCGGGAAGGGTGAAGCGTAAACGAATCCGACGCCTGGGGCCGCGATACCGGCTTTGAGGAATGCGACGCAATACTAGGCGCCAAAACGAGCGCCAAGCCCAACACGGCTATATGTTGGCAGATCATGCAAGACACCACGCGCGAGACAAGCTCATGCCCTGATCGATAGGACTGCGAATTCTCTTCAATCGCGTGTCTCTCCCTCTGGCTAAGGAGTCGGTGCGGGCTTAGGCACTAGTCGAACCGCAAGGCCCTCGCCCTGAGGAAGTAATTCCCTCCTATCAGGGAAAATAACGAGAAGGGCACCCTCGTTTCAAAAAATCCATGAAAATAGGCGCTACCGCTCAATTACTTGTAGGCAAATTCCCTGAAAAACCGAACAGGGAAATTTGTAGCGCCCAAACAGGGAATTTTGAATCGATAACAGGGAATTGTTATACGCCGGTCTTCTCCAGCTCAGAAAACCCCGACTAGAACGCGCCCACCTTCCTTATAGAGACCTCCGCCGCGAAACGTCTTGATCGCTGCCGCGTGGCTACGGTAAATTGAGCTCGCTGTGTCGCGATGCGTGCAGCATTCCAACCGGGCCTGCGGGCGATGCCTGCCGAACTTATCTCGGCGATGCAGAGAGCGCAACTCGCAGTCGTTGCGGGGAAGCGTTGCGCAGATTTTGCGATGCGATCTGCGGCAAATGTTCGAGCCTGATGTTTGTCTCCGAAAAATAGTCAGAAGTTGACCGAGGCCTAGGCATGCTCGCGCCTCGCTTCGGCGTCCCAGGAGTCAGAATCATGGCAAAGCGTTCTCGCCCACCAAAAATGTCTCGACACGGTCGCGAACCATCGTCGAAAACCGCACGAGGCTATGAGGTCGGATATGGCCGGCCTCCCCTCCACAGCCGCTTCAAACCTGGCCAATCCGGCAATCCCAAGGGCGGGCCCGAAGGACCTCAAGGGTCGAAGACGCTTACGGCGACCGGCAGTGGTCCGCCCGTCACGATGGTCGGTGACTGGCGTTAGAGGACCCCGCCGGCCGATAGCGCCATTTCCCCTTGCCGCTGTATCTGCTCCTACCCCACTTCCGTTCAACGATCTCTAGCCACACCCAATATTCCGATCTCCCTTCAATCGCGATGACGACCGGATGCCAAGCAAACCACCGATGCCATTCCGAGTGAGACTGCACGCGCAGTTCCTCCGTGTGTCTCCGAGTGGGCCATTTCATTACTGCCGTTCCCGATATCGTGGCGGGCACCCTCTCCGCCTTCTCCGCCCGAACTGAGCCGTTGGTGCGCTACGGTATTTCAACGGCGGATGTTCCGCTGACCATGGCTCGGTCGGATCGCGGGCGGCGGCGCTTGCTCTCCGTGAGCGTAGATACGACGTATATACAGTAGTCTGCTGTGTGGTCGACAGCAGGGCAACGTGTGCGCTTGCAGCAATTTTTTTGCGGACAGATTGGTCATGTAATCAAGACTGACTATTTTTCGAGGCTTCTTTCGCACGTACGCCCGGGCCACCGCCGTTCTCGTCGACTAAGCGTGCGCCCCTGCTTTGTGCGAATGGCGGGTTTCTAGGTTGGCCTCGCGCGCGCAGCTTTTCTCATCCGCCAGACGTTAGCTGCAGCGAACGAACCTTGTGGCAATATGTACACAACCCATCACGTGCGCGATTACCCATGCCTTCAACATTGACTGTTCTTGTCGAAACCGGCGTCAAGAAGCGGCTGGAGAAACTAGCGAAGAGCACTGGTCGCAGCCGATCGTTTTGCAACATGAACATCGCTCGGTCGCCGGAAGCGATCGAAGATCTGTCTTCACTGCGTGCCCACATTGCGGAAAACGTTCCTGCTGCCGCGCGCCGCTTGCAGCCAATTCTGCAACGAGATCGACGTCACGGCGATCTGATCCCTCACTTAGGCAACGGATCTACCCATGGATTGAGCAAGGGCACGCGCGCCTTTTGAAAATCGCTTTTGTCGCGGGATACAACTGTCAGCCGGAGGCGTTTTCTGCGCCATGGTTACCGAACGGTTGATCAAGCACGACAGCTGTTGCTAACTAGAAAGGTCGTTTTGCCGACATCAGCCATTGATCACTTACGCGGTTTTTCTTTTGGCGGCTTGCGAAGGCCGACGCCTAGGTCCACAAGATTAGGTCGGGACCATTGTTTCTCCACATTAAATTGGCTTCGTTTTGCAAAAGCGCTTCCTGCCCAAGAGTTTATTTCTCGCCCTTTAAGATCCCGGAGACTTCGCTCA
>CATPCN010000323.1 GCA_955652855.1 uncultured Chthoniobacterales bacterium
AGAACTAACATCGTTATTGCAAGAAGTATTCGTTTCATAGCTTTTGTGATTTGAGGCTTTAGACTTTCGCGCCAAGGCGATTATTCACCGTATTATTTCGAAAACCGGACGCCTGGTGCGTGTTTCGCGATACGAAAACTACCTGGCTGCTGCGCGCAAAACGACAAATAGACGCGTCCGATGACGGCACACCGACAAGACCTGGGTTTGACTCGGGTTCGTTGCATCGACAATTTTTTTGTAATCGGCCAGCGACGTAACCGGCTGCTGATTCACTTCTTCAATTACGTCACCCGAGCGCAATTCGTTTGAATTGTCCTCGGTTTTTGTGACCACCACACCGCGCACTGTGTTAGGAACATCGAGCCGGCGCGCTAATTCTGCTGTCAACTCGCCCACTGCGATGTCGGCGAACGGCCCAGTCTCCTGACGCGGCTGATCCGGTTCCGGCGGGTTTTGCGGCGCGCCCGGTCGCGGGACGACGCGCGTCGTCTGATAATCAACCGGTTGCTCTTTGATTTCAGTCGCGACTTTCAGCGGCTTGCCATTCCGCATTACTTCGAGCTCCACTTTTTTGTTCAACTCCACCTGCGAAACAAGAATTCGCAGCTCTGGTAAACTTTTCACATCGTGGCCGTCGAACTTCAGGATCACATCGGCTTTCTGCAATTGCGCCTGCGCAGCCGGCGAGCCTGGAACGATATCATCGACAATTACTCCTTCGACATTCTGATCCGCCTGACCCGCAGCCGAAGTGTGGGTTTGAATGCCGAGATAGCCGCGAATGATCCGGCCTTGCTTAAGCAAACTCTCAAGCGCCATCTTGACCGTGTTCGAGGGAATCGCGAACCCGATTCCCTGCGATCCACCGCTTCGCGAAATAATCGCAGTGTTAATCCCGACGACTTCGCCGCGCAGATTGATGAGCGGGCCACCGCTGTTTCCCGGATTGATCGCCGCGTTTGTTTGCAAGTAATCGCCGAAACCATCCACGCGATTCGGACGGCCTTTCGAGCTGATGATGCCGTCGGTCACCGTCTCCTCAAACCCAAACGGATTTCCGATCGCGAGAACGAAATCGCCCGCTTGCACTAAATCGGAATCACCTAGCTTGAGCGGTTTTACTCCCGGCTCATCCACTTTCAGCACAGCGAGATCGAGCTGCGCATCCGCTCCTACCAGCCGCGCCTTCTTCGTCCGCCCATCGCTCAATTGCACTTCAATTTCGTCCACTTGATCGACCACGTGATTGTTCGTGATGATGTGGCCTTCGTTGGAAACGATCACGCCCGACCCGAGCGAATTTTGCACGAGCGCTTCATCATTCGGATTACGAAACGGGCGCGGATTTCGATTGAAATACTCGGACGGATCGAGGCCGTATTGTCTTCGCACCGCAACTTTGCGCGACGTTTTCACACTAACGACCGATGGAATTACGCTGCTCACGAGCGTGCGGCGTTCGCGATTGAGATTATCGAGCGTCCCGATCTGTTTTGGATCGACGCTCGCCTCCGAAGCGAGGGTGTATTTCTCGGGCGCCGCGCGCGAGAGCAAATGCAGTTCGCCGTGCTTCAATCGATAATCGTAGAGCCACGAAATTCCAGCGGCCAAGAGCCCGACAAAAACAAGAAACTTGATCAGATTTTTCATCAGCTAACGTGGGAAAACGTTCGTCCCTCTTCTTCGACAATCAATCGCCGGAAACGTTGATTCTCGGGACGTTTCAGCGTTGGATCGACATTAATAATTTCGACTGCGACCTGGCGCGCGCGCTGCATCAATTGCACGTCCGTCTTTAAGTTGCCGAGCTTCAGCGCGGGCAATCCACTCTGCGCCGTGCCGAGCAAATCGCCCGGCCCACGCAAATCCCAATCGGCTTCGGCAATTTCGAACCCGTCACTCGTTTTTTCCAACACTGCGAGTTTCGCCAGGGTCTCCGGTGATTTGTCTGCACTCAGCAAAATGCAATACGATTTGTGTTCGCCGCGTCCGATCCGTCCGCGCAGTTGATGCAACTGCGAAAGCCCAAAACGCTCCGCATTCTCAACTAACATCACGGTTGCGTTTGCAACATCGACACCAACTTCGACCACCGTCGTGCTGATCAGCGCGCTGGTCTCCCCGCGGCGAAATCGCTCCATGATCAATTGTTTTTCATCCGACGGAATGCGGCCATGCAAGAGTTCGCAACGAAACGGCCGCAAACGTTCGCGCCACTCGTCGTACTCCGCCACGGCCGCTTTTGCGTCGAGCTTCTCGCTTTCATCGATCAGCGGATAAATGATGTAAGCCTGCCGGCCGCGCTCGAGCTGGTCGCGCAAAAATACGAGCACTTCGCCCAACTTCGCGACATCGCGAGCCGCTGTCACAATTTTCCCGCGATTGCTTGGCATTTCATCGATGATTGAAACATCGAGATCCCCATAAATTGTCATGGTGAGCGTGCGCGGAATCGGCGTCGCCGTCATCACAAGCACATCCGGCGCAGGCTCGCGACTCGTTAGGCGTGCGCGCTGCGTCACGCCGAATTTGTGTTGCTCGTCAATCACGACGAGCCCGAGGTTTGAAAAGGAAACCGTTTCGTAAAGCAGCGCGTGCGTTCCGATCCAGATGTTGGGATTTTCTTCGCCCGACATCAGCGGCAGAAAACTTTCTTCCTGCCGCGCCGCCGTGCGCAAAGCCAGCTTTACGCCAAGCGGCTCGAGCCAGCGGCGCAGAACGGCGTAATGCTGCTCCGCTAAAATCTGCGTAGGCGCCATGAGCGCGGTTTGAAATCCGGCTTCGACTGCCAGTAGCATTGCAGCGATCGCCACCACGGTTTTTCCTGAGCCGACATCACCTTGAAGCAGACGATTCATCGGTCGAGTTGCGGCAAGATCTCGACGCAACTCTGCGATTACGCGTTCCTGCGCGGCGGTCAGGTCAAATGGTAGGCTGCGCAAAAATTTCTCGAGCAATTCGCCCGTCCCGCAATGCTTCCGGCCGGCGCGCTGATGCGATTGCGCGCGCCGCGAAGCGATTACCATTTGCATCGCGAAAAACTCCGCGAAGACGAGATGCTCGCGCGCCGCCGCCAGCGCTTCGAAGTTTTCAGGAAAATGAATTTCGCGTAGCGCGTCCTTTCGGGCCCCAAGATCGACATTCTCCGGGAGCAGC
>CATPCN010000324.1 GCA_955652855.1 uncultured Chthoniobacterales bacterium
CAACTCGGGCGCATCAACCCGTGGGTGACGGCCACCGGCGTATTCACCCTGTTGTTCGGCGTGGCGGCCAGGAAATACTTTCCGAAGATCCCGTTCATGATCAGCGCGACCATCGCCGGAAGTCTGTTTGCGTTCGTCCTCGATCTTTACTTCGGTCGCGAAGTCACCGGCATCAAGACCGTGGGGGCATTGCCGGCGCAACTTCCCCCGCTGTCCTTGCCGGACTTGTCGCTCGACACGATCAGGGCGGTGGCGCCGACTGCACTCGCTACCACCATCCTCGCATTAACGCTCGCGATCAGCATTGGGCGCTCGCTCGGGATTCGCTCCGGCCAACGTATCGACAGCAATCAGGAATTCATCGGTCAAGGAATATCGAATCTCGGCGGTGCCTTTTTCTCGGCCTTTCCGTCTGCCGGTTCGTTTAATCGAAGCGGAGCGAATTACGATGCCGGCGCCAGGACGCCGCTCGCCAATGTCTACGCGTCGCTGTTCCTGGTGGCTATCGTGCTCGTCGTCGCACCGCTGGCGGCCTACCTGCCGCTGGCCTCCGTGGCGGCGATCCTGTTCCTGATCGCCTACGGGCTGATCGACGTCAAGCGCATGAAGGCGATCTTCCGAACCAGTCGCTCCGAGTCCGCCGTGATGTTCGTGACGCTTGGCGCCGCCCTGTTCCTGGGATTGCAGACGGCGATCTATGCCGGTGTGCTCTTGTCGCTGATGCTGTTCCTGAATCAGGCGGCGCGCCCCGGAATTCGCGACGTGAAGCCGGACTTTCGTGGCGGCAGCCTTCACTTCGATGCGGATACCGGCCTGGACGACTGCCCACAATTGAAAATGCTACGAGTCAACGGCTCGATCTTTTTCGGCGCGGTCGAGCATGTCGAAGAGGCGTGCCGTCGCGTCGACCGCGAGAACCCGCAACAGAAGCACTTGCTGATCGCAGCGAGTGGTATCAACATTGTCGATATTTCCGGCGCGGAATCGCTCGCACGCGAAGCGGCGCGCCGCCAAAAGGTCGGAGGCGGGCTGTACTTTTATTTCATGAAGGACGCGGTTCGGCAGACTCTCGAAAGGGGCGGTTACCTTAAGACCATCGGCGACGAGAACATTTTCTCCCAAAAGACGAATGCGATTGCGTCCGTCTATCCCAGGCTCGACCCGGAAATCTGTCGCCGTTGCACAGTGCAAATCTTTCCCCAATGCCACCCCAGTTTGCCAAACGGTGAACTGCGCTCGGACTGACACTCGGCCAGGCGACATCGCGATGTGCGCGAGTGGTTGCGGGCGGGGTAGGAAGGCGGGAGCCGTTGTTTCGCATTGCGGGACGCTATCGTGAATACGTTACCGCGCCTGCAGAGGCTCTGGAGCCTCGGGCCTCACGGGTTTCATGGGATCGCCTACGCGGAGTGGGGTGATCCGCGCAATCAACACCTCGTAGTGTGCGTTCACGGCCTGACGCGAAACGGCCGAGACTTCGATGTCCTCGCGACGGCGTTGGCCCCATACTGCCGCGTCGTCTGCATGGATGTGGTCGGGCGCGGGCAAAGCGACTGGCTCGAGCACAAGCAAGATTACGGGTTCGATTTGTACATATCCGACGCGGCCGCACTTCTCGCGCGCTTGACGGCACCCATGCCGGAATCGCGTTTCGGACGCTTCGTTCGGCGCGTGGCGCGGCGCGGCGTTCCGCGCGTGGACTGGATTGGCACGTCGATGGGCGGTTTGATCGGGATGATGCTCGCCGGCAGGCGGGGCAACCCTATCCGCCGGCTGGTGTTGAACGATGTCGGACCCTTTGTGCCCTGGAAGGCGCTGGTGCGACTCAAGATCCAACACGCCGGAGAGGACGAGCATTTTCCAGACATTGCCGCGGTCGAGGCGCACCTGCGGAGGGTGTGTGCCACCTTCGGTCCGCTCGATGACGCCACATGGCGCGAAGTCACCCTCCACAGCGCCAGGCTCCTTGACGACGGCGGTTATGCGCTCGCGTACGATCCAGGCATCATCAGCGCACTGCGAGGCGGCGCGAACACGGAAGTCGAGTTCGGCAGTGACTTTCTGTTCGGCGTAGACCTGTGGCCAACGTGGGATGCCGTCAAGTGTCCGACCTTGGTGCTGCGAGGCCAGGAATCCGATTTGCTGCTCGCATCGACGGTTGCCGAGATGAGGCAACGCAATACACTGGTGCGCGTCGTGGAATTTCCCGGAATCGGCCACGCACCTTGGCTGATGTCGGGTGATCAGATCGGTGTAGTGCGGGATTTTCTCTTGTCTCCGACGCTTCCACCCTAAACGCCGACGCTCGGTTGCTCATCGGCAATGGACAGAGCACTTGCCTTGGCCCGGTGTTCCCCATGACCTCATATATCCCGCTGGTCATCCTGAAGAGCGTTGACGCCGATGAGACGAGACACGTGCACCGGGACGCCTTCGCGTTGAAATCGCTGCACGCGATCTTGCAGTGTCCGGTCGGCGATCGTCATGCGCGACCGCAAACGTATGTACTCCGCCCATGAAGTGATGATATAGCGCTCGACAAAGCGCGTTTCGTCACCCAGATCGCGAAAGACGCGCCAGCTGCGCGCGCCGTTGCGGCGTCGAGTGGCTTCGACGTCATTGATGGCACGCAAGAACGCCTGACGATTATCCGGCTCGATCCGATATTCAAGCTGGATCAATACCGGACCATCGTCCGGCAGCGGCTCTGCGACGATCGCCATGTCCGGCAGTTGTACGCCGGGCGTGACATCGGCTTCATCGCCCATTGCGACACGGACCCGGCGATACAACAGGTGAAGCACCACGATGAGACCGGCGGATGCAGCAAGCGCGGATTGTGTGCCGACCGCGGTGGC
>CATPCN010000325.1 GCA_955652855.1 uncultured Chthoniobacterales bacterium
CCTTGCGGCCGCTGCGAGCTGGCTCGCGCATTTCGGCGTTCCTACCCCCGCATCCGCGCGAGAAGCCGAGGCGCGTACGCGCGAAGCGCTCCAATTCGCGCTGCAGCGCGGGTCGCGCAGCGGGCGAGTCGCGTGGCAGTTCGCCAGAGCCCACGCCGGCGCGCGCGCGTTGCGATCGCGGTGAGCAACGTCGTCAAAGTCGCGGTCGCGGTGATCGTGCGGCCGGACGGCTCGGTGCTGCTGGCGCAACGCCCAGCCGGCAAGGCGTACGCCGGCTACTGGGAATTCCCCGGCGGCAAGCTCGAGCCGGGTGAATCGGCGCCGCAAGCGCTCTCGCGCGAGCTCAAGGAAGAGCTCGGCCTCACCGTTACGCGTGCCGCACCGTGGCTCACGCAGGAATTCGTCTATCCGCATGCGCACGTCGAGTTGAATTTCTTTCGCGTGTTCGGATGGACCGGTGATCCGGTCGGTCACGACGGTCAGGCGTTCAGTTGGCAAATACCGGGATCGTTCGACGTCGCGCCGCTGTTGCCGGCAAATTCCCGTGTGTTGGCCGCACTGCAGTTGCCGCCGATTTATGGCGTCACCTGCGCAAGCGATGTCGGCGAGGACGCGTTTCTGGCTCGCGCCGAAATCGCGCTGACGCACGGCTTGCGGTTGATTCAGCTGCGAGAAAAAGATTGGCCGATGGCCCGACGCGATGCGTTCGGGTCGCGGCTGTTATTGCTGGCGTCCCGTTTCGGCGCACGCGTGCTTCTGAACGGCTCGACCGACGACGCGCGGCGCGGCGGTTACGCCGGCGTTCATTGGACCGCCGCAACGCTCGCGAAAGCAACGGCCCGGCCGCGCGATCTTCTGGTGGGCGTGTCGTGCCACTCGCGCGACGAGCTCGGGCGCGCCGCGGACCTGGACGTCGATTTCGAGGTGCTTGGACCGATACGCAACACGCCGACGCACACCGAAGGCTCCCCGCTCGGGTGGGACGCCTTCGCGACGTGCGCGACCGGTACGCGCGTCCCGGTCTACGCCATCGGCGGCCTCATGCCGGCCGATCTTTCGGCGGCAATCGATCATGGCGCGCATGGCGTTGCGTTGCGGCGCTTCGCATGGCGGTGACGGCGGAGATTGTCTATTTCGATGGCGTGTTGTCGTCGCGAGGGGTCGACTCCGCGTCTTCGTCGTGAGGATCGACGGGCAGCCGATAAGCTTCCGCCGCCCACGCGCCGAAGTCGAGCATCTTGCATCGTTCGGAGCAAAACGGCCGATAAGGGGATTCGGGCGTCCATTCGACCCGCTTACCGCATTGTGGGCAGGCGACGGTGCGTGCGGCCGGCATGATTGCGAGGCGATCAGAGATTGCAGGTGGCAGACGTTCGACGGTAGGCGCTCGATGATTCGCCGGAACCTCATCCCGTAATTAGCGGCTCGCAGATGAATGCAGGCCTAAACCCGAGCTCGCTATAACGCCCGAGGCACGGAGTATCAATTCGACGCGATTGATAGCAAATGATAGCGTCGCCACGGAGATTGGGACGCACTAAAGCGCGGTTGATCTACCGGCGGACCAGGAATCTCCGGGCCGTTCAACTCCTGCTCGGGGACACGAAGCTTGAAAGCACCGTCAGATATCTCGGGATTGAGGCCGACGTTGCCCTGGATATTGTAGAGCAAACTCAGGTACAGGTCCGTCACCGGTCAACGACCCCCGAACTTGACGGTCGCTGACGGGCCCATTAGCAGTCGTTGCGCATGGCAAATCGTTGACTATGACAGTGAATACCATGCTCCGCGACCTGCCCCATGGCGAGTGAGGTGCCCTTTGTCGGCAAGGGCGGTGAGGTGCCCCTTAATCGTGTTACGGCTGATCCCCGTGATCTTGGATATCTCTCCGATGGTGACGCGGCCTCGCTCGCGACAAAGCTCGAGAATTTGTACCGACAGTTCGGGCAAATCGCCGAGAAAAACCCGCTCGCGCTCAATCTTTTTCTCGAGTCGGTCCTTCTGTTGCTTGAGGGCTCGAAGGAAGTAAAGAACCCACGGCTGCCAGTCCGTTTTTTCGGTGCGGATCGTTCCTTGAGTGCGCCGTAAAGCAAGGTAGTAGGCCTCCTTGCTTTGCTCAACTACGCTCTCCAATGAGCTATACGGGATGTAGGCATAGCCGCTGCGAAGCAGCAAGAGCGTCGTAAGAATGCGCGAGAGGCGACCGTTGCCATCCTGGAAGGGATGGATGGCGAGGAACACAACGATGAAGATCGCTAGGGCCAGCAGAGGATGCGGGCGACCCTCCTCGAGGGAGGTTTGGGTCCATGACACCAGCTGCTGCATCAGGCGGGGCGTATCGAATGGCGTCGCGGTCTCGAACACCACTCCCAGTTTTTTCCCGTCGGGGCCAAACGCCTCAACGTCATTGCGCAATGTCTTGTATTCCCCCCGATGGCGCTCGTCTTTTTGCGAGTATTTGAGGAGATCGCGGTGAAGCTGTTTGACGTGGTTTTCGGTCAGGGTGATTGCGCTAAGGCTTTTAAAGACCACCTCCATGGTCTCGGCATATCCGGCAACTTCCTGCTCATCCCTCGTCGCAAAAGACTTGATCTCTAGGTTCGAAAGCAGGCGCTCGACCTCTCGATCGGAAAGGTTCGCCCCCTCAATACGGGTGGACGACCCAGCGCTTTCGATCGTCGCGACATGGCGAAGTGAGGACAAGCGGTCGGGCGCAAGGCGTCCCAAAGCGCGCCAAGCCCCCTTGAACTCGTCCAGCTCCGCAACGAGCGCCAACACCTCGCCTGTGATTTCGAGGGTTGACGGGTCAAAGCCGAGATCCAGTTCTTCATCCAATTTCATCCAATTCGCCTTCCTGGACGCCTCTCAAA
>CATPCN010000326.1 GCA_955652855.1 uncultured Chthoniobacterales bacterium
ACGATGGAATCCACACGCAGCAATTGGAGAACACCCGAACACAATCTGGAGCGGACGAAGTGAACTCCTAGAGCGGCTTCTCGCTCGGGAATGCGAGCTATGCGGGACAGCGGATGGAGGCTTCGAAGTCCATCACGACCGAAAGCTTGCGGACCTGAAAAAGGAACAGCGCTGGGAGCAGCTCATGGCAGCACGGAAACGCAAGACGCTTATCGTCTGCCGACCTTGTCATGAGCAGATTCACTTCGGCCGCTATGACGGTCCTGCACTCAATTCGGAAGCTCACCGGAGAGCCGGATGATGCGAAAGTATCAAGTCCGGTTCGGAGGGGAGGCGTTGGAAAAGTTCCAGGTAATGGAAACTCGCTGGCGTCTTACCCTACTGCTTGTCCGTGCTCGACGGAGGCTCGCGGAAGTAAAACCCTCTTGGAAGTTGAGCCCCTCGGGGTTCCTTCTGTTGGAGTTGAGCCCCTTCGGGGCTCCTCCTCGAGGACCGAATCTTCGCGTTCTATCCGATAGCGTCGTGCCCCACAGAACGGGGGCGACGGAGACATACCGTAGCCTGCTTTGCTCCGTGCCTATACACGGAGCATGTGCGCGGCGATGGCCGTGGTGGTTTAAGTGGGTGCCTCACGCAGAGGGCCGGTGGCCTTTTGCAAGAATAATCCCACATAGGGGGTTCAGGCCCATCTGAGATATCAGCGGCCTGTTCAACCTATTCGGCGGAGGGAGCTTCCGACCCCGCGAGGGGCGGAATCGGGAATACCATTCCCGGCGTGCGGCCAAAAAAGCTGCGCGGTGAATAGCTCAACTCTTGAAAGCCCGGAAGGGCGAGCCGGTAAGTTCAATCAGAGACGGAACCGAAATGCGAAAACTCATTTCTCAACGGGTAAGCGTGCGCTTCTTAGTTCGGCATGCCGAAATCGAAAGCTCTTTCTGTCGGCCATCTGGCCGCATCGAGAGAGTTTCGGAAACTATGCCCGGCCGGGAGGCCGGGACATAGAGAGATGGGCCGAAGGATAACACCTTCTAGCGACGTGACTGATTGGATGCAGATCATCACTAATCCGGGAAGGAGTGTAGCTGCCGGGGTGGTTCCCCGGTGCCTCGCTGGTAACGAGGTGCTCTAAAAGCTGCACTCTGGGAGTGGCGCTTCAGTAGAAGCCGAGCTCTTGCGAGCTCGGGCGATGACCGCTGCAAGGCAGTGGCGGCTCGCGGTTCGTGCCGGGTGGCTCCGGCACAGCGTGGATTGGGAAGGCGGTAGCCTTGCCCGTCCGGCGAGGACCCGACGAAAGAGCGGACGAGTATTTTCTTCATTCACTGTTGCACCTGACCGGGGCCGAAGGGTTCCGGTCAGGCTCATTGGCATGAAGTGACGTGAATCTCTTAAGAGCCGCTTGGGAAAGCGGGTTTTAGGAGACGAACGATTCTGAACATGACTCGGGTGCTGAGCACACGAGAAAGGAGGATCTAATAAAGGGGTTAATAAACAACAGGAGACCGCAACCGCTATAGATTGGGCAACTCCTAATTGAGAACTAAGCAGGCGCGTAGCGCCTAAGAGTTCGCCGCGCGGCAAAGACGGGCGGCGAACTTGTCAGTGTGGGTTCGGCGAGAAACGCTGGACCCACACTGATGTCTGGAAGTGCGCGAGCACTTCTGCGACCGCGCCGGAGCGGTCGCGTTTCAGTGTGGAGGAGCGATCAGCGGAAGAGCACGGCTCTTAGGATGAAGGTTTCGACACAAATCGGGAAGAGCTGCCGGAACAGGCAGCTCTTCCCTAACGGGGAGGACTGGCGAGATGGGTTACAGATGCGAAACACCGACGATTGAAGGTTTTGTTCAACAACTCGCGGTTAGCTATGTCACCCACGGATATTGGTTTTACGTGACCGGGTTCGTTCCCGCCGGGAAGGACCCTCATTCGGTAGACGAAAAACTCATCGCCAAGTATGGAATTGACATCTCGAAATATCAGAGGGCCAGGCGCAAAGCGGCAGGCCTCGGAAACCTCCACTATCTTCGCCATGGCCGGTTCTTTTTGCTGATTGCGACTTACGGGCCGCACAAGTTTTATGAGGATGAACGAGACACGATTAAGGACCTTCGAGAGACTCCGATAAAATTCGCAAGCTACGCCATAAGTTTTCGAAATGGGCACGCTAGCGTGCGAATTGAGCGGGGAACGTGCAACGACCTCAAGCACTACTTCGTCGATTTGGCCGTGAGACGCTCGACGAAGAATCTTCAAGCGCAGCTTGCAAAGATTCCGTTTGAGCCCTGGGCACCGGTCAGGGGTCAACTCGTGTCGCTCGTGAGGGCGATCAATCGAAGGCGTAGTGCTGCGGGGCTCGAGCCTGTGCCGCTCGAGTGCCTGAGGCTGAAGCGGCGAATCCTGCGGCCGTTCGGAGAAACGAAACCCGAAGAACATACGCGTCGTCGTTTGATCTCCAATTGCGCTCATCGAGCGTTCCGGTCCGGAGATGACTTCCCGCAAGGCACGATGCTTATGTTTTTGTCACAGTCTGAACGGGCGCTCTGGTGAGCGACACTCGAGATGGCGCATCGGCCCGAAAGAAGACTTGAACAGTTCATCACAGTTTGCAACAATTCGCCCACTTTCCCAACAGTCCCGCTGTTTGCGTCCGTCGAATGCATTAACGAAAACGACCCGGCGCGTCGATCTCGATGTCGGCGGAGGAGGTCTAGTGCCCGATCCTCCTGCTCCTGGGTGATGTGATGCCACAGTTTTTTCTTGACGATTCCGGCAAATATCGCCCCTACCCTGCCGCCCGCGCGGGTAGCGCGAAGTGCCGCCGAAACGAAGTTTCTGAGGTTCGCCTCGCTGTGGGAAATCCAATTTGCGGCTACCGCCTGACGGTAGAGCGCTTCCAAACGGGGTAGCTGGCGGAGGTCTTCGGGGAGGATATTTCTGATGGTCGGTCTTCCGAGCTGGTCCCTACCGACACCAGAAAGTTTTCCGGCAAAGCCGGGTTTATTGTTTATCTTCTGGTTAG
>CATPCN010000327.1 GCA_955652855.1 uncultured Chthoniobacterales bacterium
CAACGGTCACAACGTCATTTGATTTAAAGGAATTTTCTTCGTGTCTTTGGTGGACTTTGTGCGAGCAAATCTTACGAGCGAATTTCCAACGGTGTAGGAGACGCGATGGCGGCGGGCGCCTCACGCTATTGCGCCCGGCGACGGCGCAGGAGCAGCGCGCGCTACATTCGCACGCGCTGCGTCCCACGATTCTTCACGAACCAACCGTCTGGATCGAACGACCCGCGTCGGTTATTGAGCAGTTGGCTTCGCTGCTGCCTCCTGTTTTATGTTGGTGTGAAAAATGGGGTGCCATTCACCATTCTTCATTTGCCAGATCGACGCGGCGTTGTAGTTGCCCGAGGCGTCTTTGCCGTCCGCGGTGCCCTCCACCTTTACCTGGTAGGTCACGATTGCCGTGTCCGCATCGGTCATAACGAGATTGAAATCGCTAAGAGCGAACGATTTCATGTCCCACTTCTTCATCGAATCAATCTCTTGTTGCTTGTTGTAGATCCCGTCGCCGTAGACGGCCATGAAGTCGGGAGAGAGGAGCTTCTTAAATTCGTCGCTCTTCTTGTCTTTGAAGGCTTGCCAGGCCGCTTGCTCCTGGGTCATCATTGCGTCCTTGTCGGGGGCGGCGATCGAAACAGCGATCGTGGCGAAGAGGGCGGTCATTGCATAGGTGATGTATTTTTTCATAGGTCCTTTTGGTTGGTAATTGAGCCCTCAGCGTAGGGAGAGGGCTAAGAGGGTCAATCTTTAAAGACCGGCAATGCGACGCCGCACAACGACGTGGCTACACCATGTCAACACGCGCGACCGGGAGTCGCGCGGGTAGGCGGTAATGCAGCTCGCCGCGGCGGACTGGCGCGACCCCGAAAGCTTTCGGGGGAGTGACCAATCACGGCAATTTGAATTTTCTTTCTCGCAACCCATTCACCAGCAGCTTTACCTTCGATTACACCAACATGACACCCTCCAGCTTACCCCGAGGATTGCGTTTCGCGATTCCGTTTGTTGCTCTCTGTTCCACCGCAATTGCCGCTGACCCGTCGCCTACAGGCAAGCATTGCCTGTGGCGCGTGACTAATGCGCGCGCGCCGCTTTACTTGCTCGGATCGGTCCACTCTTTGCGGCGAAACGATTATCCACTTGCGCCAGCAATCGAGGATGCCATTAAACAATCCCAACAGTTTTGGTTCGAGGTGGATCCCAGACGGGACGACCTTTTCGCAAAGAAAGTTAGAGTCGCGGCCCACTATCCGAAAGGAGTGCACATCAAAGATAGGGTCAATCCGAAGACATATGCTTATTTAATGAAGATCACTCATAGCGGATGGAGCGCATGGCAAGATCTCAAACCTTGGGCGATCGCGCTATTCCTTCTGAAACACCCCGGGCTTGCAGGGGTCAGTCGTCAATACGGCATCGAAAATCATGTTTCTGAGAAGGCAAGACTTGGTAGCCGCCCGGTTGGCGGCATTGAAACAATAGACGAACATATCCGCGTCTTTTCAGACATGCAGGATATCGAAGGTGAAGTCTACTTACTTCAAACGCTTGTCCACCTCGATGAAGAAGTGAAACAATTCCCTGAAGAAGTGGCAGCGTGGAAAGCCGGCGATACGGAACACCTCTATGCGATGCGCATTCCGGAAATAAAAGAGGCGCCTTTTGTCTGGTGGCGGCTGCTCGAACGTCGAAATACTCGATGGATTCCCAGAATCGAAACTGAGATCAAGTCCGGCAAACCCACGATGATCGTAGCCGGTGCATTGCATTTCTCCGGCCCACACAGCGTCATCGCGATGCTGCGCAAGCGGGGCTACACGGTCGAGCAACTGTAACTTCGCGGACAAGATCGACATTGTTTTTGTCGCTCTTTCCACGTTGGACAAGCGCGCGGTTAGAACAATGTGTAAATAAACGGCGCGATTGCCGTGCCGCCGAGAATCGCGAGGACGGCGAGTAACAAGAGAACGAAAACAATGGGCAGCAACCACCATTTCTTATTGTGCGCAAGAAAAAGGAGAAGCTCCTTAGCGAACCCGGTGCGTGGCGCTTGTGACTCGGCAACGAACTCGTTCGGCGTGCTCTGGGTTTTGGACATAATCAAAACTGATTGAAATAATCTTTCGGCGACGGCGTCGCGGCGCGCTTAATCCAATAGGTCTGCGCCTCTTTGTCAAACTTGCATTGTAATGCGTCACGCCCAATGAGCCGGAAGAAGATAGCGATCTGGGTAAAGAGACCGAAATAGACGATGCCAAAAAGAATGTGGCTCACGACATAGCCAATCGGCCATCCAATCACCATCCAGCCGATATAAATTGGCCGAACAAACTGCGGCGCAAGGATACCTAACACACCAACGAGCGCGGCGAGGATCCAAATGACCAGCGGCGCGGTCCACTTCGCCGAGCCATGGAAGACGCCAAGCTTCCAGCCAACGATGCAACCCACGAGCGTGAACCCAATGAACCAGATCACGGCAAATTGCCGGAGCATTCTCGATCCTGGTTTCCAATTGATCTCGATTAGACTCATAGCTCTGTTTTAGTCGAGCTGAAATTTTGCGAGATACTCGTCGATCTCGTGTTGTTTGGCGTGCGGCTGTTTTTCTTTGCGCAACAAGAAACGCCCGACCACGAGCACATCCATGTTCGTGGCCATGAAACAGCGATAGGCGTCCTGCGCCGTGCAAACGATTGGTTCACCACGAATGTTGAAGCTGGTGTTGATCAGAACGGGACAGCCGGTTTTTTTCTCAAACTGTTTTAGCAGTTCATAGAAGCGGCCGTGCCTTTCGGCGTCGACCGTCTGAATGCGCGCGGAAAGATCGACATGCGTCACCGCTGGAATGGTGGAACGTTCTACTTCGAGCTTGGAAAAACCGCGAGCAACCCGGAGCGTAGCGCCGTCGGCCGTGCGTTTCGAAGGATGAACTTGGGCGACAAGCAACATGTACGGGCTTTCCTGATTGGCGCGCGTTTCGAAAAAATCATGCACACGCTCGTGCAACACCGCCGGCGCAAAAGGTCGAAATGATTCGCGGAACTTGGTTTTCAAATTCATCAGTTTCTGCATCTCGCACGAACGCGCATCGCCTAGGATGCTGCGACTGCCGAGAGCGCGCGGTCCGAATTCCATGCGGCCCTGAACCCAACCAATTACTTTTTGGTCGGCGATTAATCCCGCGACTTCGTCGTAAAGAACGTCGTCATTCGCTATGAATTCGTAAACCGCGCCGGCCGAATCGAGGAATGCACGCACTTCGTCATCATGAATATCGGGGCCGAGCAAGCTGCCATGCTGCGCGTCGGGCTTGACGATTTCGCGCTCATTCTCGAGCAGCTGGTACCAAACGAACAAGGCCCCGCCGAGGGCGCCACCGGCATCACCGGCGGCGGGTTGAATCCATATATTTTCGAAAGGTCCCTCGCGCAGAATTCGACCGTTGCAGACACAATTCAGGGCGACGCCGCCGGCGAGGCAAAGATTTTTTTGTTTCGTTAGGGCTTGGGCGTGACGGCTCATGCGCAACATAATTTCTTCGGTCACCTTTTGAATGCTCGCCGCGACATCCATATAAAATTCCGTCAGCTCACCCTCGGGATGACGCGGCGGCTGCCCGAAGAGCGCATCGAAGCGCGCATTGGTCATGGTTAATCCCTGACAATAATTGAAATACTGCATGTCCATTCGAAAGGAGCCGTCCGCTTTTAGATCGACAATTTTCGAACGAATCAGATTCGCAAAACGTGGCTCGCCGTAGGGAGCAAGTCCCATGAGTTTGTACTCGCCGCTGTTGACTCGAAAACCGGTGTAATAGGTGAAAGCGGAGTAAAGCAGCCCAAGTGAGTGTGGAAATCGCTGCTCATGAGTGAGCTGAATTTTGTTTCCCGCTCCAAAACCGATCGTGGCGGTGGCCCATTCCCCCACTCCGTCGACCGTGAGGATGGCTGCTTCTTCGAATGGACTGGGGAAAAACGCGCTCGCTGCGTGCGATTCGTGATGTTCGAGAAAGACGTAACGTCCTCTAAATTGCCGTCGCAATCCTTTGTCGAGCACGCGCGGGAGGTGAAGTTTTTCCCGCAACCAAAGCGGCATCGCTTGCAAAAAGCTTCGAAAGCCAGCCGGCGCATAGGCGAAATACGTTTCCAGTAATCGCTCGAACTTCAGCAACGGCTTGTCATAGAAAGCGACGTGATCGAGATCGGGATAACCGATCCCGGCTTCCTTCAAGCAGTACTCGATTGCATTTTGCGGAAAAGAGGGGTCGTGCTTTTTGCGCGTGAACCGTTCTTCCTGCGCTGCGGCGATGATTTTCCCGTCGCACACAAGGGCCGCGGCCGAGTCATGATAAAATGCTGAGATGCCCAGGATGTTCACCGTTTAGAACTGAAAGTAGATAAACTGTTGAGCTTTCTGCGCGGGGTTAGTCAGGATGAGCACGATCAACACGAGGGCAAACAAATAATAAGCGCTCCAGCGCAGCCACGACGGCGTGCCGTCTACTGATTTCCAAAGAGCCTTATTGCCGCCAAACCTTTCCACTGCGAACAGCCCAGCGATCAACACGAGACTGACAAGAAGCTGCGATCCGTCGATGTTCGCGTGCAAATTAGCGAAGCCAGAGAAAGTAGACCCGGAGAAGATACGTTGAATGATGGTCAACGCGTCGTTGATGTTTTTCGCGCGGAAAAAGATCCAGGTAAATGCGATAAGATTCGACGTGATGAAAACCGAGATAACTCTGTGGAGGAGCGGGTGTCGATCTAACCTCAGAGTCCTCCAGAGCCATGCGCGCATCGATTTTGTCGTGACAAAAATGATGAGCAGCAGTCCATTCAACGCACCCCAGATAACATAGGTCCAGTTCGGCGGTGTTTTCCCCGTTATTTAGGCGATTAAACCAGAGTTCGCCGAGGTAATCAAGCGAACTAGCGCACTGCTCGGGCGGCCTCTTTCACTACTTTTTGCTGGCAATTCTGCTGGCAAACGTATTGAATTAAGTGAACGGAGCCCCTTCTGACCGCTCCGGGAACTTATGCCACTCGTCGCAGCTGTACAGAAATTGGACGATTTCTTGTCGTCGCACCGCAAAAAGGTTAAGCGACTTGTGAGGGGGCAAGGGTGGGCATCGGTCTAGTGAGTCTCGGGGACCGTTCCGCATGTCGACTTTGGCTGATCACTACCGCGACTTGCTGAATCGGGAAAACGTCCCATTTCAAGAGCTCGTCGCGCATTGGCCGCGGAATTTTATTGAGGAGATCAGGCTCGACTTCGTAAATGAAGACATCGGCTAACCTGATGGCGTCGAATGCACAACTGCGGTCAGTGGCTGGAATGACGAAAAATGGGAACGTCCTGCGAGTGGCGCTGAACATTTGCGCGTGGCTCGCCCTGCTCACATTGCCCACCCACAACGTCACCCCCGAAGCTGAACCGTCCTGGTGCGGCATCCTCAATTATGCCGAGGTTCATCATCTTCAGTTCGGAATCGACCTGATCTTTAACTACGGACCTTTGGGTTTCCTCGCGCTTCATTCATTTTCTCAACAAACATGGTTTTGGATTGTGCTTTTCCAGGCAATTTCGCGCGCGGTTTATCTTCTCATGCTCAACGCCGTTCCGTTACCGAGCGCCAGAGGCTCGCGCCTGCCGCTTCTTTTAGCCGCGGTGATCCTTCCTCTATTCAACGTGGATGTATTCTATCTGGCCTTTATGACGTTCGTGGGGATTCTTTTCTGCCAACCTCCGTCAAACCAGAACTGGAGGAAGATTCTAAAGTGGAGCGCGCTGGCTCTCGTCGCCGTCATCGCCCTTATCAAAGTCTCCTTCTTCTTCTATTCACTTCTCATCGTTTTTTGCATATCCGCTTGGCTGTTGGCCAACACCAGAGCAGCTGAAGCCGTGCGGATTATCAGTCTCTGGATCATCTGCCTGGCTGTCTCCTGGACGGTTCTGGCTCGGCAGCAACTGGCGAATTTTCCGAGGTGGCTTCGCGCAAGTTACGAAGTGGCTCAATCGTATCAACTCTCCCAAAGTATCCAGCCGACTAAAAATGTTCTGTTCTACGGCATCCTGCTTTTAGTTCTCGTCATGGGAACGTTGATTGCCGCGCTGCGGGCGCGACCGCGCAGCTTCCCTATCATTCTTTTGTTCGCGACGGGTACGTTTATGGCATGGAAGCAAGGCTTCACTCGCGCGGACGCTAATCACTTTCCGGCTTTCTTCTTGTTCAGCGGCATCATTATCGTCGCGCTTCCGCTGCTCCTTGGGTTGGATGGATGGAAATGGACCTGGTTCGTCGCTTGTCTTTGTCTCGGCTGGGGTTCGATGGGGAACTCAAAATTCCCTGGCCTGCGTTTCATTGAGAATGCGAGATTTCTTTGCAGTCATCATGAGCAACGAAAGGCCGACGCCCGCATTGCGGCAATGTACGATCTCCCCAACATGCGCCGCGAACTACAAAGTTCGAGCGTGGACGTAATTGGAACTTCGCAGGCCATCGCGATTATCAATCATTTCAATTACCGCCCTGCGCCTGTTTTCCAAACGTTCCTGGCAGGCAACGCCTGGCTGGCAAAGGCCAATGCTGACTTTTACTGCTCAGCGGCAGCGCCGCAGTACGTCATATATAAACAGCAGACCATCGATGAGCGTCTTGAGACGCTGGACTCGGCCCTCGTGGGTTTGATTCTATCCACGCGATACAAGCAGGTCATGGAGGAGAAGGGATACACTCTGCTGCACCGCACTTCGGCGGAGCATGCGCTTCCACAACTCGAGCTGACTCAATCCGGGACCGTCCAACCCGGCGAGGAAATACCCATGGAAGGGGCGACGTGGTGCAAGATCGATATGCAGGAGATGGTCGCGGAGAAATTATGTCGTCTCTTTTATCAATCGGCACGGATACGAGTCAGTCTCCGTACGGCCGATGGCGTCTACACAAGACGCTTCGTTCCGAGCATGGCGCGGACGGGCTTCCTGATTCCAGAGAAAGTCTTGTCCCTCGCCATAGAAGATAGCCGGGCAACGCGCACCTTTTACCGGCGACGAATTACGTTTTCCTTATACCGCACTGACGAAGTTGGTTCGCAATTGCCTGTCGAAGATCTGGAATCGAGCACGCAACTTGAGCCGGACGCGCAGACGGGAACTTCAAAACGACGAAAGCCATTGTAACCCAGCACTTGCGAATATCAGCGATCTCCGTTCAGGAGAATAAATTTTTCAATGTCGCTGAGTGGTCGTAATCCCCGATTTTTCGTGAAGTTTTTTGTCAATTAATGGCTGGATACGCGCGACTACCTCCTGAGCTACCAGTTCAGCACCCCCATCTGTGTAATGAATGCGATCGTTTAAGTAAAGCGCCGCCGCGTCATTCGGAAATACGCCTGAGATATCGTAGAAAACAAACTCCTTTTCTGCCGCTCTTATCGCTTCAAAATAGGCGTTATCATATAAAACGCGTCGTCTCTCCTCCGGCGTTCGCTCTTTTGTCACGTCATCAGCGGAAAACGTTCCTCGCGCTCTCACTCTAGCGGTCGGCTGGAGGAACAGTGCGAATTGCGCACCGCGAGCCCGTGCTATCCGGTCCATCAACGAGTAATGAATAATGCTGAGCCGAACGCGTTCGGGAACATTTTGCAGGAGATCTACGTCTTCGGGCGGCTTTATCTCGTGATTGAGCGCAGGCGGTTCCTTCCGTCCGGCCGCGAGCGCGTGAAACAAGTCAAATGTATGGGAAATCGAGCGCAGTTTATCCGCCCAATTCACGATGAAGACTTCGCCTCGTTCGGCGCGCCGCTGTAACGGAACCGCCTGCTCCCAGACCTGCGGTTGAAGAAATCCGAACTCGATGTCTGGAAAGTTCAAGGCATGGTCCGCATCGTTGAAGCCGCTTATCGCCACGACCAGATCGATTTTATGCGACGCCAGATAGCGATCCAACAGCACCATCTCCTGAAATGAGGCGTAGGCACGCTTACCAAGATTCACGACGTCCACGCGCACACCCAACTTGTCGTTGATTATTCTCTCGACCAGCGAAGGGACTGTTGTGTCGTTGTTCGAAGAGCCCGTGCCAAACATCGTGCTGCCCCCAGTTACTGCGAGCCGGATCTGGGGATTCTCAACCACCAGCGGCGTCTTCGAATTCCCTTCGGCATCTGTCTCAATAAACGTCGGTTTCGCATGCAGCTTATACGTTCGAAGTCGCGCATCGGGTGGGTGGACGTGGCCCAAATAGGGATGAAACTGATTTTCCACCACCTTCGGGCGAGGACGGTAACGATAGTTCGGCCGAAACTTCTTGAGAATAGAGTATGAACTGATCTCAAGCAGAGCGATCAGTGTCACGTTAATGAAGACCAAAGCGGCGACACGAACTAGTTTCGTGCGCAGTGAGCGTTGATCTGTCATTATGCCCTAGCCTCGAAGAGAGCCGCGATTCTATCCGCGACGGTGAACTCCTCAAGCACGTTTCAGTTGGCCCAACCGGAAGCAATTGGACAACCGCAGGCGCATCGCGTTTCTTGCTCGATGCTCAAGTCCACGCTTCTTCTTTTTGTCAGTTTTTGCTGCGCGATCACGTTGCGCGCGCAATCGGAACCGCAGAAATCTCCGCTCATCGGCACGACACCTCCGGTCGAAAAAAATCCGCAACCGATCGATCCGACAAACATGGATCCGTCAGTCAAACCGCAGAATGATTTTTTTATGTACGCCAGCGGCGGTTGGATTAAGCGCACAGAGATTCCGCCGGAGGAATCGCGTTGGGGCAGTTTCAATCAGCTGATCGAGAGAAATAACGACGCGCTGCACGAGATCGCGGAGAAAGCATCGAAGCAACATGTCGATCCAAAGACAGCGCCGGAAGTGCAAAAGGTCGGCGATTACTACGCGAGCGGCATGGATGAAAAGAAAATCGACGCAGCGCGCACGCAACCGCTCGCCGATGAATTCAAAGGCATCGATGCAGTCAAAGATCGACATGATCTTTTGAAAGAGATCGCGCATCTGCACACGCTCGGCGTGGGCGTGTTTTTTGGGTTTGGCGCCGGGCAGGACGACAAGGACAGCACGCGCGAAATCGCGCATGTGGTTCAGGGCGGGCTCGGCATGCCGGACCGCGATTACTACACGAAGACGGACGACGCTTCAAAAAAATTGCGCGACCAATATGTCGAGCACATTACGAAAATGCTGACGCTCCTTGGCGAACCGGCAGCAAAAGCTTCCGACGAGGCAAAGAGGACTTTGACGTTTGAAACTTCTCTCGCGGTTCCAGCGCGCACCCGGGTGGAGCTGCGCGATCCGCAAAAAAATTACAACAAGATGACGCAAGCAGATCTGCAAAAGCTGACGCCAGATTGGGAGTGGGCCGATTATTTTAAGGAAATCAAGCTAGCTGCGCCCGGTGAAGTAGATGTGCATCAGCCGGAATTTTTTCAGGCGGCGAACACACTCTTTAAGACTGCCTCGCTCGACGACTGGAAGACTTATCTGCGCTGGCAACTCATCAACGCGACAGCCTCGACAATCTCGAACGATTTCGTGAACGAGAATTTTAATTTCAACGAAACCGTTTTGCGCGGCACAAAACAAATTAAACCGCGCTGGAAACGTGTCGTCATTTCGACCGATTCGGCGCTGGGCGAAGCGCTCGGCAAACTGTACGTGGCCGATCATTTTCCTCCGGAAGCGAAGGCGCGTTCGCTTGAGTTGATCAATAACTTAAAAGCCGCGCTGGCTGATCGCATCAAAACGCTTGAGTGGATGGACGAGCCAACAAAACAAGAAGCGCTAAAGAAGCTCGCCGCCATTCAGGTCAAAATTGGGTACCCGGACAAATGGCGCGACTACTCGCAACTCAAGATCGACAAAGGACCGTTTGTTTTGAATGCGTTGCGCGCCGAAAACTTCGAAGTAAATCGCGACCTGAAGAAAATCGGCAAACCGGTCGATCGCACGGAATGGGGCATCACCACGCCGACGGTGAACGCATATTACAACCCCAGGATGAATGAAATTGTTTTTCCGGCCGGGATTTTGCAGCCTCCATTTTTCTACGCAAAAGCGGATGACGCAATCAACTACGGCGGGATCGGCGCCGTTATCGGCCATGAGATGACGCACGGCTTCGACGATCAGGGCCGCCAATACGACGCCGTCGGAAATTTACGCGACTGGTGGTCGCCGGAATCGGCCGCGAAATTCAAGGAGCGTTCAACAGCGATTGTGAATCAGTATAACGAATACGAGCCGCTGCCTGGCGCACACGTAAACGGCGAACTGACCCAAGGCGAAAACATTGCCGATGTTGGGGGAGTGAAACTCGCCTACGCCGCGCTCCAGAAAGCGCTCGCCGACAAACCGCGCGAAAAGATCGACGGCTTTACGCCGGAGCAACGTTTCTTTCTCGCCTTTGCCGGGATCTGGCGATCGAAAATCCGAGATGAAGCACAAAAGCTGCGCTTGAACACCGATCCACATTCGCCGGGGCGCTTTCGCGTGGACGGCCCGCTTTCAAATCTCGCTGAATTTCAGAAGGCGTTTAACGTTCCAGATGGTTCGCCGATGGTCCGCGCCGCGGACAAGCGCGTGAACATCTGGTGACGCGACGCTAAGATCGACAATCACTCCGGCGCGATCTTGCCGCCCCATGAAAGAACCTTCGCTTTCGCGCCGGCAGCTTCCGCTTCTTTGATGTCGCCGTTGCGATTGTAAAAAAGAGACAAACTTGTCCAACCGATCTGATCGTTAGGCTTTAGTTCCACCGCTTTTTTTCCGGCTTCGATCGCGTCGGGAAAACGTCCGACCTTCATCAACGCCATCCCGAGCGCATGCCAGCCATCAAAGAATTTCGGATCCAGCTCCACACAGTGTCTGTACTTTTCGACCGCGGTTTCTAGCTCGCCGATCGCGAGATCGCCGTTCGCGTCGTCGAATATTTCTTCGATCGTCTGCACAGAGTGCGCGAACCTTTCGCTGATCGCGCTTAGGTCGCGGCTAACTGAACACCGGCCGCGCGTCGACGATTCTGCAGCCATTCCAGAAAAACGATCTCGCGCTTCACGCGCGCGAAGCGTTCTTGAAAATCTGCCTTCCCCTTCGCAAATGCGGCTGCGTCTACCGGCTCGCGTTTTTGCAGGATGACGATGAGCCCGCCCTGCGGAGTCGGAACAAATTCGCTGACATCCCCCGGA
>CATPCN010000328.1 GCA_955652855.1 uncultured Chthoniobacterales bacterium
GGCCGCCAGACCGCACGAAACGACAACGATTTCGGTGGCGATCCCCTTTTCCTTCACTCGAACCGCCTCCTCCACCGCAATTTCGTCAAAGGGATTCATCGACATCTTGACGTTAGCGGTGTCGACGCCGGAACCATCCGATTTGACCCGGACTTTGACGTTGAAATCGATGACGCGTTTGATGGCGACCAGGAGCTTCATAGGTCGGTGTTTTCAAATTGGGTAGAAACCTGCGGGGATGTGGATTATACGTACCAGCGATTTGGAGGCGCCCTCGCGTTGAATAAGGATAGGCATACCACGCGGCACCTAGTGGCGTCCGCGTCGTGACGAAAGCCGTCAGAAACTCTCCTATTCCGTAACCGGTTTTGGCTATACAAAACCCATGAAAACACCCACTTATCGCACAAAGAGCAGCGGCACAATCCTTGCTTCCATAGCGGGTACCAAGCGGGGTGCGGCGAATCTAAGCAAATTGACCCGAATTTCCGAGGCCCGATTACTAGGACTTACCCCGCCGCGCAAGTGACGCCTTGAGTCGCGGAACCGTTCGACAAAGCTACCTTATCCACACAACCGATTGACCCGCCAGCCGTGACACTCAGTCACCTTTTGCCGAAGCGTCTACTCCCGGGTCGATCTACGGATATCGAGCGCGAGAGGCGACGGAGACCGGAGCGTGAACAAGCTCTGATCCGGGTCTTGATCGCATTTATCGTAATGGTCTACCTTTCTTGGTGCACGTTACGCAATACCGCAAGTAATGGCGATGAAGCTCCGGTTCTCGCGGTTTCGGTTGCGTTTTTTTTGTTTAGTGTTTTTCTCGCGGCGCGAATAGCTACCAGGGGCGGAGTCTCGATTGCCCGTCGTTACCTCGCGATGGTGGCAGACAACGCGGTTACAACATATTGCCTGATGAATATGGGAGAAGCAGGGGCAGTAGTTATCGGTGTCTACCTCTTCATTACGTTTGGCAACGGGTTTCGGTATGGGCGTCGGTACTTGCACGCATGCCAAGCAATGGCATTGCTTGGATTTTCTGCCGTTCTCACATTTTCGCCCTTTTGGTCGAATCACATCGCAATTGGCGTTGGATTCCTGATCGGACTGCTCGTACTTCCCTTCTACGTCGGGGTGCTCGCTGAACGGATTGAGAAAGCGAAAAAACGAGCCGACGACGCGAATCAGGCCAAGGGCCGTTTTGTGGCGCACGTAAGTCACGAAATGCGAACGCCGCTGAACGGAGTTATCGCAATGGCCGACGTGTTGCGGGAGACGATGCTCTCTGAATCTCAACGCGAGATAGTGGAAACAATGACGACATCGGCCAATCTGCTGTTGGCACAGATTGAAGACGTACTCGATATCTCAAAGATCGAGGCGGGACGCGTTCGCATAGAGACGCGCCCCATGGACCTGGGACGCGTCCTTTCATCCACCGTAAAGGTAGTCCTGCCACAAGCGCGATACAAAGGCATCGTGATAAACACGGATGTCGCGCAAGATGCATCGGGGTGGTACTTAGGGGACTCCCACCACCTGCGCCAAGTAGTTTTGAACCTTCTCTCGAATGCAGTGAAATTTACCGAGAGAGGCGAGGTCACGCTACGGGTCAGGCTTCTTGACCGAAATGATTCTGGCAGCCTCTTGCGGATCGAAGTGCAAGACACGGGTATCGGAATTCCGGCGCAAAAACAGGTCGCGATTTTTGAGGCATTCGCGCAGGCGGACGAATCAACTACACGTGTCTATGGTGGAACTGGTCTTGGGACGACTATTGCGAAACAGCTTGTGGACCTCATGGGCGGGAAGATCGGCGTGCTCAGCGAGGTAAAGGTCGGTAGCGTCTTTTGGATCGAGCTGAGACTTCCAGTGACAGAGGCACAGGGGGTCGACCTTACAGAGGAACTCGCGACAAATGCGAGACTCACCACCGCTCAGGCAATCGAGGCGGCTCGGTCAGGAAAGGTGCATAAGCTTCGCGGCGCGCGAGTATTGGTCGCCGAGGACAATCCCACCAATCAGCGTGTCGCGCAACTCATTCTCGAGAGTGGTGGCCACGTAGTAACAATTGTGGAAAGCGCAGAGTTGGCTCTCGACCTCCTTGAGCGCGGAGGCTTTGACGTCGCCCTATTTGATTTGTCTATGCCAGGCGTCTCAGGCCTTGAAGCCCTGAAACTATATCGTTTTTCGACGAAGGCGCCGATTCCGATACTAATACTGTCCGCTAACGTAACGACGGATGTGATAGCGGAGTGCCAGAATGCCGGGGCCGCTGAGTTCGTGCCGAAGCCCCTGCGCGCCTCTTATTTGTTGGAGGCAGTCGAACGTCATCTGGCGACGCATGCCGACGCGCAGTCAGTCTCTGCGCGACCGCCTCGCACAGAAGACCGGCCGTCATTGTCTCTCATAGATACACCGGCGATCGATCTCGAAGTCCTAGACGAATTGGCTCGCATTTCGACGGACACGACATTCGTCGAGAGGCTCATCCGCGGTTTCAGATCCGACACTGAGCGTTTGGTAAATGACATAACCGAATCGCTTTCGACAAGACGATATGAAGCGGTAAAGGATGCTGCTCATGCGCTTAAGGGGGGCGCAGCGAGCGTGGGAGCAACAGAGTTGACCCAGTTTGCCAAGCGCATTGAAAAGGCGAACCATGAATCTCTGCGACTTCGAGCGGCGCAGTGGATTGAGGAGATGCAACAAACCTCAAACCGCGCGTTAACGCTACTCGATCAACAGATCGAAGAGCGTGGTGCCAGCAGAGCCTCGCCAAACGGCGGGCATTAAGTGCCGAATCGGACGCTGGCTAGAACAGAAACTCAGCGAAGATTACTGGCAAGTCTGACAGGCGTTTTGGCTTGCAAACCCCGGCGCTAGGCGACTACCATTGCAAGGTGCCGAATCATTCCTTCTGTCTACTGCTCGACGCGGACGGGCGTCGCAAAGAATGTTTGGCGGAATGTGGCGAGTGTGGCGCGATCGCCACGCGTTCCTTGGATGACGTGGCGAGCAGGATTTGTGGTTTGCGAATGCGGCATGCAGATGATGGTGTCCATCGAAACCTTGAAGGCTCTTCAAGCTCAAGCAATAGAAATACAAAAGAGGCTTGAGCGGTTATTCCGTTATTCCGTTATTCCTGGCCAATTTAGATCGAACCTAGAACGCGACACGTAAAAAGGGCCGGCGATCCATATCGCCAGCCCCGGAGCCTGCCGTCGAGAATTAGTTTCAGTCAGCTGAGGCGTGGATCGATACGACGTTGCCAATAATCTCAGCTACCGTGGGTTCCGGTGCGCGCTGCTGGGCGCGAACGAGCCGCTCCATCATCCGCATATCACGCTCAGTAAGTTTTAGTGCCGTGTCAGCCCAAACCCCGACGACACGCATGAGTTCGTCCTTCGTAACCGGAACGACTTCATTCCTTGCTCGTTCAAATCCGTTACGGCCATTCGCATTTTTTGAATGGCGTCGAATGTAACTGTAAACTGCCTGCTCCCCAGTACCTTCTGGAGTGATTACGTCAACCACTCCAAGATCGTACAGCTGACGGGCGCCATAAATCGTTCCGCTGGTAATCAATTCGTCGGACGTTTTGCGACCAACTTTTCTCCACAGAAAACTGTATGCGCCCATTCCAGGGAATAGGTTGAATAGGATTTCCGGGAAGCCCATACGTGCCGACTCTTCGGCGATTAGCACCGATGCGGAAAGCGCCGCCTCGAAGCCCCCACCCAATGCGTCACCTTGAACCAATGAGATCGTTGTCATTGGTAGTTCGCAGTTAACATGCCACGGATGAAGATTGTTAATGCACGCTACACCGTATCGGATCAGACCTTCGCGATCATGCTGCTCAATGAATTGTCGGAAGAGCGAAAGATCGCCACCTAGGTTAAATATGCCGGGCGTCTTCGATGCGAGTACACCATATCTCACTACGTGTTTGTGGATCCCAACATGCGGCTGCGAATGCGAGTCAATAATCGCATCAAGATACATGCGAAGTTCAGCGAGAAGCTCAAGACTAAAGCATGGCCGCGGTCGAGCGTTCATGTGCGCCCAATAAACGCCGTACTCGCGATCGAATCTGGTTTGAACTTGTGAGAGATTCGATTGCGGAAGTGCGCGGATCTCAGCCGTCGCCGTCATAACGAACTCCGAGTGTGGACCACTAAAGTAGATAGGAGCCAAGCCAAGCGCACACATTGTGGCAAACAAATCAAGCAACTGCCACTAAGTATTGTCAAGAAACCCGACAGTTCTTCTGCTTCCCTCGAGTCTTATGGGCAACACGCAGTGCGCGGAAACCGAACTTGTTCTTTTGAAAAATGTATTTCTATTCAATAAGTTACTATGAATTTGCAGAGTTATAAAAGTCGCCAATTCCCACCCACCAAGCCTTCAATCGGCCGAAACGTGGCCTTGTACGCCATCTTTTTACTCTCCGCGATCCAGTAGCCAAGATACAAATGGGGCAGACCCAGTGCCCGACACCGCTGAATCTGCCAAAGGATGTTGTAGGTGCCGTAGCTAGCGCCCGGGACATCGGGCTCGAAGAAGGTGTAGACGGAGGAGAGTCCGTCCACCAGATGGTCGACCAGACTGACCATCCGCAGAACGCCCCCTTCCCGAAACTCGTAGAGGTGGGTGGAGACATTGCTGTGGAGCAGGAAATGCTGGTACTGCTCGCGGCTGTCCTGATCCATGCCACCGCCGGGATGCCGGTAGCGCTGGTAGCGAAGGTACAGCGCGTAATGTTGGCTATCGTACGCTAACTCACGCCTAACTGCCGTTAAAATGCTGTGAACCCGCATCGCGCGTTTTTGGCTGCGGCTGGGGACGAACCGGTCGATCGGAACGCGCACCGGGACGCACGCGCGGCAGTGATCACAGTAGGGGCGGTAGGTGAAGGCGCCGCTACGCCGAAAGCCAAGGCGCACCAACTCGCTGTACACCCGCGTATCGATGAGATGGCTGGGGGTCGCGACCTGCGAGCGCGCCGCCTTTTCCGGCAAGTAGCTGCAGGGATAGGGAGCCGTCGCATAAAACTGCAGCGAAGCGAGCGGTAGATCGTTCAGCTTGCTCATGGTTCGCTCAAACTCCCCACCGGCCATCCATCGGGCGGCGCGGCCGAGTGTATCAACTCGGTTAAATGTGCGGCAAATACTCGGCGCGAAATCGGTCTCGCACCAAACGACGCGAGATGCGGTGTTTCTTGCTGACAGTCCACGATGGGAACGTTCAGGCGTCGGAGCACATCGATCAGGCCGACGAGGGCCGCCTTCGATGCATCGGTCTCGTAGCTGAACATCGATTCGCCGAAAAACACGCGACCGATCCCGATACCGTAGAGCCCGCCGGCGAGCTCTCCCCCGCGCCACGCTTCAAGCGAATGCGCGTAGCCGCTGACATGAAGTTGCTCATAGGCGGCGATCACCGGCGGCGTGATCCACGTGCCCGATTGGCCGGTTCGCAACATCGTGGCGCAATTCTCGATGACATCCGAAAACGCCGTGTCGACGCGCAATTCGAAGTCGCCCCGCTTCACGCGCTTGCGCAAC
>CATPCN010000329.1 GCA_955652855.1 uncultured Chthoniobacterales bacterium
ATGCTGGTGCTGGTCGCGCTCATTGCCAGTACTGTGGGGACCTTGCTGTCGTTGAACGAGGCGAGGACCGCGCGCGCCAATGCGCAGAGCCGGTTTAACGATGTTCGCAAGCTGGCGGATTTCATGCTGAACGACCTTGACGCCGCCATTCTCTCCAGCGTCACGGAGGCACGCCACAAACTGGTTACCCAAGCGTTAACGTACTTGGACAGGTTGGCGAAGAGCGCGAAAGGAGACGAATCGCTGGAGAGCGAGTTGATCCGTGGATATTTGAAAGCGGGCGATGTGCAAGGAAACGGTAATTATGAGAACCTGGGCGATTCCACAGGCGCAAGAGGCAGCTATGACAAGGCGCTCAAGGCGTCCGAATCGTGGCAAGCAAGATACCCCGCGGATCCGCGTGCCCGGCTGTTCGTCGCTGAGGCGAATGAGAAGTTGGGCGATATGTCTAAAGAGGACGGCGATATCGCCGCGGCACTCGAGCGCTACTACCGGGCGCAACCGGTGTTTGCGGCTTTGGCGCCGAGCGACGCTCAAGCGAAGAATGATCTGAAAAGAGTTATTCAAAGGATCGGCACGGCTCAACTCGCGCAGGGCGATATGAATAACGCGCGCAAGACTTACAGCAGTTATTTGACTCTGGCGCAAGAGTTGTTCGACGCCAATCAGAAGGACCCGGCTGCTCGCCGCAGTTTGACTTTGGCGCTGGAGACGGTCGGAGATGCCATGGCGCAGGCCGGCGACTTCGACGATGGTCTTGAAAAGCTAAACCTGGCGCGATCCCATTTCCAGGAGACCGCGGACGCCAGCCACACTCTCTTGGCGTGGAGAGACCTGGCCACTGTAGACGTGCTGATCGGCGACGCCTTGGTCCTGCAAGGCAAGAACCGCGAGGCGGCGGCCAGCTTCCAGAAATCGCTTTCCCTCACCGACGAGCTGGCGAAAAAAGACCCGAACAATACCGAGCATAAGAGCGATTCGCATGGTGTTCTCGTGCGGTTGGCTAGGGCGCTCGAAAAAGTTGGGAAGCGTGGCGAGTCTCACAAGATAACGGTCCAAGCCATGGGACTGCTGAAAGAAGTGGTCAACGGCCCCGAGCCGTCCAATGACGATCTCGCACTGTACTGCGAACTGTTACTGATGCCGTTTCAGGACTTGCGGGATCCTGCGCTCGCGCGCCGTTATGCCGATCAACTGGTGGAGAGGACCAAGCGAAAATACCCCTATACCTTGGACCTGCTCGCTCAAGCCCAAGAGGCCATGGGGGACTTCCGTGGCGCCGTTAAAACAGAGTCGGAGGCCTTGGAAATTTTTCCCGCCAAAGCCATCTCCGAGATGAAGAAACAACTCGATCAGCGGCTATTGGAGTTTAAAGCTCGCGCGAAACGCCAGCAGGCCAAGTAGTCTGGACGCGGCCAGGACAATTCCTGACGGCTCGGGAGGTTGTGTTGGTGAAGCCGCCGCTCGTTGCTGGGCCCGCCGTGCCGGTGAGCGTTAAGGTATTCCGCACGCCGAGGGCGCTCAGATCGCTCGGGAATGTACTTTGCGCGGTAGGGTTGACTGTGGTGGCGGTGAGCGTCCCCAATGAATTCGCCGGCGCACATGGAAACGCTGTCACGCAGAGATCGGTTTGCAGCGCAATCCGCTCTCGGTGAATAATCGGCGGCGGGTCGATAAAATAACTAATTATGTAAGATGCGGTCTGCCCCTGGCCGGCCGTGAAGTTGCCATTAAGCATGAAGCCGGCCTCGCCGGCCATAATCGAAGGGGCGATAGGCTGATCTGGTCCGAGTCGAGGCCACCTTGAGGTCCGCTAAATGTAAAATTCTTAAAAGTGAAAAGACCGTTGTCCTACGTGCAGCTAAAGGCGCCAACGAGATAGTTTGACAGCACGTCTTCCTGGCACTGCGCGGCCGCGAAGGCGGAGGCGCCACCCAACGTCAACAAAACCATTGCCCCAGTGAAAAAGTTCTTCCGAGTACCCATGAATAGAGTTTTGCGTTTCGAGGGTACTGAAGTCAAGAGAACTAGTACAATCTCAAGGAATTTCAGAACTAGACTTGAACTAGACTACACTAGAAGCGAATTCCGCGACGCTTCGTGCGCGCCCGGAACGCCAGCAAACCCAGTAGTCCGCTTGCGGTCAGCAAAATCGCGGCAGGCTCGGGTGTGATGGTGGTGATGTTGTCAAAACCTCCCGATGTCGCTTGGCCGTTCGTACCATCGAGGGTGAAGGTGTCTTGTACGCCGAGCACGTTCAGGTCGGCCAATGGAGCCGAAGCTATCGGGCTCTGAGTGGTCACCACCAAGGTGGTAATTGTGTTGCCGGCCGCACAAGGAACAATGCTGTTCGAACACAGGACCGTGTTCAGTGTGACCGCACCCGTCGGATCAAGATCTAGCCGTTCCCCGTGAATAATGGGCGGTGGATCGATGAAGAAGCTCAGCGAGTAGGTAAATTTCTGACCCTGGTTGGCAACGAACGTTCCCAAGAACTGGAATCCGATCTGGCCCGGCACATCGACTGGAACAACATTAATCTGGCTGGCGTTCAGGCCACCCACCGGCTGCGTGAAGGAGAACTGCTTAATCGTGACCACGCCCCCGTCTTCCGTGCACGAAAAACCACCGGTAATATATGTTTGCAGAGTGGCGCCCGGGCACTGCATCGGCGCCGCCAATGCAACAGTACCTCCGAACACGCCCAAAAGTACTAAACAAATGAAAACCTTCCTCCGAACGCTCATTTCTGGACTTTACCCCTTAGCCTGACAGAAGTCAAGCCAATTCGGTACAATAGTAAGTTGCGGCGGTACCATCGCCGGTCCCTTTGTCCCCAATCAGTTGCGTAATGAATATCAGGAAAACACGTTGAAAATTGGTTTTGTAAGTCTCGGCTGCCCCAAGAACCTGGTGGACACCGAAGTCATGATGGGGCAACTGGTCGAGCGCGGCCATCAGCTTACGCCCGATCCGGGGGATGCCGACGTCTTGGTGGTGAATACGTGCAGCTTTATCGATCCGGCC
>CATPCN010000330.1 GCA_955652855.1 uncultured Chthoniobacterales bacterium
ATTGAGAATGTAAGTGGCGAAATTGCCGTTTTTTCGCCCGCGCACCGCGCTCGCCATCACGCCGAGCGCATTGAGATCATTTGATTGATAAAGTTTAAGCGCATCCGCGTCTGATATTCGTTGATGATTCTCGATTTTTTCGGCGATAGGCCGAAGTTCTTTCGGGATTAGTGAGAAATTCATCAAGAAACGATGCGTGCCAATGATTGACAAACCAATGATGCACACGCTGCTGCGCCCTTGCAACAAAAAGCACCCTAGCCGCCCTCCACGCTTCGTGGCCTTGATTTTTTCACCGATCAAATTTGTAACCGGCCGCATGTCACGCTCTCCTAATATTCTCGATGTCCCCCGTTGAGCCGGCCCCGACGGACAAAACGGATGGCGACGCGGAAGACATTCGCCTCATGCAGCTCGCGAGCCGTGGGCAGACGGATGCTTTTGAGCAACTGATTGAGCGGCACCAGGCATTGGTGGCGGGAACGATCGCGCGAATGTTGGGCAGCAATTCCGAGGTGGAAGATATCGCGCAGCAAGCGTTTTTGCGTGTCTGGAAAGGCGCGTCGCGTTACAAGCCGACGGCAAAATTCACGACGTGGCTGCTGAAGATCACGCGTAATCTTGTTTTCAACGAACTGCGCCGGCGCAAGCGCCATGCGATCATGCCACTGCAGGTGGGCGAAGCAGCGGAGGAGCTTCCGTTAAAAGATGAGCGTGGCTTAACGCCCGATGCTTCCGCCCTTGAGGCTGAGCTCGCGCGCGCGATCGATTCCGCGATTGCAGGTCTTCCAGAGACGCAACGGTTGGCGCTGGTCCTGCGCCGTTACGATGAACTTAGCTACGGAGAGATTGGCGAGGTCCTGGAGCTATCTGTGCCGGCCGTGAAAAGTTTGTTGTTTCGGGCGCGGACGCAGTTACGGCAACGACTCAGCTCCTATCTTTCTGATTGAAGATCGACAAAAAATCAAGAGGGCGGACCTCTTGCGAGCGTCCGCCCCCTCTCAACCCCACATTCTGAAATCGTCTAGAAATCTCGATCTTTGGCCGAGCTTATAAATTGCACCTTTGCTTCCTCTGCCGGCGCCGGAGGCATCCCCGGCTTCGGATAATCGGCGGCCACCTGCCGATTCGAGGTTGGAACTAGTCTTACCGCACCTTTTGCGTTGTTGCGCCAGCCATTGGGATCGGCATACTCCTCAGCCACGTGGTGCAGGCCGGACACTTGATCCTCCAAACCCGTTCCGTAGTGCTGGTCGATAATCGTCGGGGTTACGAAGACGAGCAGGTTGCGCTTGGTGCGCGCATTCAATTTTTCCTGGAAAAGATAACCGAGGATCGGAATATCGCCCATGATCGGCACTTTGGTGCGGCCTTTGGTAACTTCATCCTGTAACAGGCCGCCGATGGCAAGTGTATCGCCGCTCTTGATTAGGACGTTTGAATCGAGCGAGCGCGTGTCGATGATCGGACTAAGAACCGGGTTGGATGAACCTGGCGGGAAGAAAGCTTGGTCCCCCACCTTATTGCTAATCTCAGGTCGCACCGCAAGCGTGATGAAGCCGTCTTTGTTCACCGAAGGGCGAACCACCAGAGTGTTTCCAAATTTCTTATCTTCAAATCCGCCGAACACCGCCGTGGCGGTCTGCGCATTGAAATTGAGTTGGGGCACCGGCTGGTTACGAATGATCTCAATTTTGGCTTGCTGGTTATCCGCCGTCACAATACGAGGATTCGCGAGAAACTCCGCATCGGAATCCTAATTGAGGAATCGCAAGGTGGCCGACATCTGCGGCACGGAAAGGATGGCGACTTGGCCCAAGAGATTGCCGAAAGCGCTACCCTTTCCCAAATTCGCCGCAAAATTGTTTAGGGTGACTGCGCCGCCGGCGGCGCCTGGCGCTGGTGCGCCTGCGGCAGAGGCTCCTTTTGTGGCACCGTAGGTAACCGTTTGCGCAGCTGAGGAACTACCCACTACACCGGCCCAGTTAATTCCGTAGCTCTGTTTGGGGTTCGCGGTGACCTCAACCAGGCGCGCTTCGATCATGACCTGCTTGGTGGGTTTATCGATTTGCACAAATAACTTGCGGATATTGTCGATGTTGCTGCGCGTTTCGCGGAAGAAAACGGTGTTGGTCCGCTCATCCACTTGCGGTGGATCTTTGCTCGCCAGCTGGGCGGCCACAAGTGCCGCGGAATCTTTGGCACGTCCGTAGCTAAACTGGTAGCTGTCGCTTTCCGTGGGTTCGGCAGTCCGTTCCGCCCCAGTCTTGACGTAATAAACATTGTCGATCTTATCCATGAAAAGGCCCTTGGCCTTCACGATAATCGCCACCGCTTGCAGCGCAGTGACATCTTCCAAGCGCATCGTTACCGTGCCGGTAACGGCTTCGCTCACCACCATGTTGATCTTCGCTTGACGGGCGAGCAGTCGAAGCACTTGGCCGACGTCATCACCCTGAAATTCACGAACTCCCACGCCGCCGGTTTCGGCCGTCGCATCGGTTTCAGGCGCGGTCTCCGTGCTGGTGCTTTTGACCGGAGCGGTACCCGCGGGCGTCGCTGCCGCCGCTGATGCCTGAACAATCGTCATCGCGGAACCGGCTGGGGCCACCGATGGAACGGTGGGCGCAGGCGTTCCGGCACTGCGATTGGGATTGTTACTGTAGGGGGTTGCCGTCGGGCTCGCACTGGGCGCCGGCGATGGCGAAAGTTGCGCCCGGGAAAGGGAAAAGCTGTAGAGCAGTGCCGCCGTCCCGAACAGGATAGGTTTTAGACGATTAGCCATAGATATGAATGGAAGTTGAAGAATGCGGCGATCTCTAAAGCAGGAAGCAGACCAGCATTTGGCCAGTTCCACCTAAAGTCTCCAATGGCCTCCCGTCCCTTCGGAGTGAGCGATCGAATGAAAACTTACAAGGCCCGCGCCGCCTCGATAAAGGCGCGCATCAGGCGATGATCTTTTCTGCCCGGAGCGGATTCCACTCCTGTCGTTACATCGACAGCTAACGGTCGCGTTGACCGAACCGCGGCGGTTACGTTTTCCGCAGTCAGCCCCCCCGCCA
>CATPCN010000331.1 GCA_955652855.1 uncultured Chthoniobacterales bacterium
ATTTTATCCGGACGAAATCATCTACGTTTTTTTTGTCCTGCCGTTGAAGATCAAATGGGTCGCCTGGGCTTCAACGGCCTTTCTCCTTTACGGATTTGTCGTCGCATCGAACTCGTACCGCATGACGCTCGCCGCTGCGTTCGCCAATTATCTGATTTTTTTCGGCCCGGAAATATATCAGGAAGTGTGTCAGCGCCGCGGCGTGGCCGATCGTCGCAAGCGTTTCGAGATTCGTTCGCGTGATGAAACAGAGCCGCTGAATCGGTGCGCAGTTTGCGGCGCGACCGAGTTGGGCGATCCGAATCTCGATTTTCGCGTCGGGCGTGACGGCAAAGATTATTGCATGCAACATTTGCCGGGTGCGGAAACTCCGGCCGCGTGATTGTCATTCCGAGCGAAGTCGAGGAATCCCGTTGTGAAAGTTTAAGGGTAGATTACGGGATCCTTCGACTTCGCTGCGCTTCGCTCAGGATGACGCTATCGTTATCGGCGGCTTGACCCCGCGACTGCCGGGCGGAAACTAGCGCGATGACTGACAAGAACACGGTGCTCGTTCCCGAACAGGGCTGGCACTGTCTGCATCTGTTTTACAAGATTGAGCACGGCCAATGGCAATTGCTCAGCCGCGAAGAGCAAAACGCCGCGAAAACAAATCTCTCTTCGGTCGTGGAGAAAGTTCGCGCGCTTGAATCGACACAGTTGCTCACGCTAAGCATGGTCACGCCGAAAGCCGATCTCGGGTTCATGTTGATCACGCCCGATCTGCACGCGGCCAATCGCATCGAGAAACGCTTGAGCGTGTCGTTAGGCGCGGATGTGTTGACTCCGGTTTACAGTTATCTCTCGCTCACGGAAGAGAGCGAATACACGACGAGCGACGAAGATTACGCGGGCACTCTCGAGGCGGAGCAGAAATTGAAAGCCGGCTCGACGGAATTCGAGCAAGCGATGATCGCGTTTCGCGAGCGCATGACGAAATATCGTCACGATCGCGTTTACCCGGAGCTGCCCGATTGGCCGGTCGTGTGCTTTTATAATATGAGCAAGCGTCGCAGCGAGGAACAAAACTGGTACGCGCTGCCGTTCGACGAACGGCGCCGTCTTATGCTCGGTCACGGCGCGATCGGTCGACAATACGCGGGCAAAGTGAAACAGCTCATCACCGGATCGACCGGACTCGATGACGCTGAGTGGGGCGTCACGCTTTTCGCGCGCGATACTTTTCAGATCAAAGCGATCGTTTACCAAATGCGCTTCGACGCCGTGAGCGCGCAGTACGCGGACTTCGGCGAATTCTATATCGGCCTGCAACTGCCGCTCGACGAACTCTTCCGCCGGTTGCAACTTTGATTGTCGATCTTGTCCATCTCAGGCGGATCGATCTAACGGATGGGTGACAGAGCGGTCTATTGTGCACGCCTGGAAAGCGTGTGTGCCGCAAGGCACCAGGGGTTCGAATCCCCTCCCATCCGCCAGATTAAAAACGCAGCTTTATCGAGCGTGCGGTCTGGTCGTGTTCGTTCGCGTAAGGAGATTCGAACTCCGTTCGACCGGTGGGGCGCGTTACGCGCAAGGGTTAAAGGCGAAGCCCTCGAGCCGGAGCCAAAGCGAAGCTTTGGATAATCCCCTCCCATCCGCCAGATTAAACGTCGCGACGTTCGAGCAGCTGCGTGCTCTGACGCAGTTTTACGATGCTTCTTTCCGGCAAGACGCCGCGAAAATTCACGCCCGGATAAACAATGCAGTCGCGCCCGAGCAGCGAGCCTGGATTGATGACGGAATTGCAGCCGATCTCAGTGCGATCGCCGATGATCGCGCCGAACTTTGTCAACCCGGTCGCGATGTCACCTTCCGAAGCTGCGACATGAATCTCGCCGTGATCGAGCTTCACGTTTGAAAGAATCACACCGGCGCCGAGATGCGCATGAAAACCGAGAATCGAGTCGCCCACATAATTAAAATGCGGCACCTGCGCTTCATCGAAAAGAATACAGTTCTTAAATTCGCACGAATTCCCCATGACCACGCCGTCACCTACGATCACATTTTCGCGCACGTAACATCCGCTGCGGATGTGGCAGTTTTGACCGATCCACGCCGGCCCTTTTAAAACCGCGCCTTGTTCGACAATCGTTCCGCGGCCGATAAAGACCGAGTTACTGATAAACGGTTTGCCGAGCAACTCGCCCAGCACGGCCGGCTTCAGGCGAAATTGCAAATAACTCGCGATCTGTTTGAGCGCGTCCCAAACCTGTTTTGTATTCTCGAATAATTTCGGATGCGCGGTGTGTTCGAGCGCGAGGAAATCGGCGGGAGCAAACATTTGTTTTTAGACGCCGGCGCGACGCGTGATCTTTTGCCCGTCCTTCGTATCGCGAATTTCCCAACCGCGCGCGCCGAGCTCGTCACGCAATTCATCACTTTTCCGCCAATCTTTTGCAAGCCTCGCTTGCGCGCGCGCTTCCGCCAGTGCCGCAATTTCTTGCGGCACTTCATCTTCGCCGCTGGAAATAGCGAGCACGGAATTAACGCGCTCCCACCATTGCAACCATCCGCGCGCTGTATCTCGATCCAATTCATGTCGATCTAACGCGCGATTGGTTTCACGAATTGTTTCGAACAGGAAACCGAGCGCCGCCGAAATGTTCAAATCGTCATCGAGCGCTTCTTCAAATTGTGAACCGAGTTTTATGTCGATCTTCTTATTGTCGATCTTGTCGCCGACGGTTTCGCGCAAACGCGCCAGCCAATCGTCAATTCGGCCTAACGACTGACGCGCTTCCTCCATTCCTTCCCAGGTGAAATTGAGCGGCGCGCGGTAATGCACACGCATGAGCGCATAGCGCACTTCACGACCGGTGTAACCTTTCGCCAGAACATCGCGCACCGTGTAAAAGTTGCCTAACGACTTCGACATCTTCTGTCCGTCCACCAGAAGATGTGCGCAATGCAGCCAGTAGCGCACAAACTTTTTCCCGGTCACGCCTTCCGTCTGCGCGATCTCCGCTTCGTGATGCGGGAAAATATTGTCCACGCCGCCGCAATGAATGTCGAGCTGCGGCCCGAGAATTTTCGTCGCCATTGCGCTGCACTCGATGTGCCAGCCGGGCCGGCCGCGCCCCCACGGACTTTCCCAGCCGACCGCGCCGTCGGCTTCGTCCCAGGCTTTCCAAAGCGCAAAATCGCCCACGTGTTCTTTGTCGTAATCGTCGGCTTTGACGCGCCCGGTCGATTGCAATTGCGAAATATCGAAGTGCGCGAGATGTCCGTAGTTCGGAAATTTGTTGATCCGAAAATAAACCGACTTGTCGTCAGCTTGATAAGCGAGACCGCGCACGATCAGTTCGCCGATCAACTTGATCATGATGTCGATGTAACGCTGGTCGGTCGCTTCCGGAAAATCGTTCGCGCGTTTGATCTTCAGCGTCTCGAGATCTTCGAAAAACGCGTTTTTGAAAGGCTCGGTAAATTTGGCGAGCGGAACGCCGGCTTCGAGCGAGCCGCGGATCGTCTTGTCGTCCACGTCCGTGATGTTCATCACGCGATGAACTTGATAGCCGCGCAATTCGAGATGGCGCTGCAGCAGGTCTTCGAAAATGTAAGCGCGGAAGTTTCCAATGTGCGCGTTGCTGTAAACCGTCGGTCCACACGTGTACATCTTCACGGTGCGTCCGCCGGAATCGAGCGGCACGAATTCTTCCAGCTCCCGCGAGTAGGTGTTAAAAAGACGGATCGCCATTTCTCTAAAGCGTTGTCATTCCGAGCGGAGCGAGGAATCTCTCATTAGCTCAAGCGGAACCGAACCCTCGGAAATCGTTTGCCAGACTGTGAGATGTTTCGCTTCGCTCAACATGACAAACTGCTCGCGCGAGTAAGTGTTAAAAAAACGCAGCGCCATCAATCTTGTTCGACGGTCGCGATCGCCATCGCTGCCATGCCTTCGCCGCGACCGAGCGCGCCGAGCCCTTCGTTCGTAGTCGCTTTGATGCTGATGCGCGATTGCTCGAGCTGCAATGCCGAAGCGATCCGTTCGCGCATCGCGGAAATATGCGGCGCGATTTTCGGCGCCTCCGCGATCAGCGTTACATCGACATTAACCACGCGCGTTTTTTTTTGGCCGAGCAATGCGGTGACGCGTTGCAAAATTTCGATGCTGCTGATTCCGCGAATGGTTTCGTCGGTATTCGGAAAATGATGACCGATGTCGCGTTCGCCGATTGCGCCGAGCAACGCGTCGGCAATCGCGTGCGAAAGCACATCCGCATCGGAATGTCCGTCGAGTCCCATCGCGTGCGGAATTTCGACGCCACCCAGAATTAATTTCCGACCGGGCGCGAGACGATGCGCGTCGTAACCGATGCCGGAGCGAATCATCAGAGTTTCAAATCGATCACGCCGTTCGAAGCGACGACGCTGTATTTGTCTTTCATGTCGGTGCGCGGACGAAGATCGACAGTGCCGCCGGC
>CATPCN010000332.1 GCA_955652855.1 uncultured Chthoniobacterales bacterium
CGAAACCTGGTGATACCGTTTTGTTGTGCGACGGCGTTGCGATCAGTAAGGTGCAACCCGGCGCCGCGGAGAACAACGATGTGCCTGGCCATTCCCGGTAAACTGGTTGAGATCGCTGCCGACGGACAGGGCGTCCGCATGGGCAAGGCGAACTTCGGCGGGATCGTGAAAGAGGTCTGCCTGGAATACACGCCCGAAGTCGTGCTCGGCGATTACGTTCTGGTGCACGTTGGTTTCGCTCTTAGTAAAGTGGATGAAGAACAAGCGGCGCGCACTTACAAAGCGCTCGAGGAGCTTCAGCAATTGGGCGAGCTCGATGTCCCGGACGTGGACGACCCTGATGCGGATCCATTTTCTGAGTCGCCGCCCGCTCAAATCCAACCCGCCACCTAACGAGCGATGAAATATCTCGACGAATACCGGAGCGAAGAGGTCGCCAGCAAGATCGTCGCCGAGATTCACCGTACCGTTACGCGGCCCTGGGTGCTCATGGAAGTCTGCGGCGGCCAGACGCACAGCATCGTGAAGTACGGGATCGATCGTTTGTTGCCCAGCCAGGTCGAGCTCGTGCATGGCCCGGGTTGTCCGGTTTGTGTGACATCGCTGGAGATGATCGACAAGGCGCATGCAATCGCGCAGCGGCCCGACGTTATCTTTTGTTCGTTCGGCGATATGTTGCGCGTGCCGGGTTCGTGCGATGATTTGCTCGTCCTCAAGTCACGCGGCGCCGATATCCGCATCGTCTATTCGCCGATCGATTGCTTGAAAATCGCGCGGGCTAATCCGGACAAGAAAGTGGTTTTTTTCGCAATCGGGTTTGAGACGACCGCGCCGAGCAACGCGATGTCCGTTTTCCAGGCGAAGAAACAAGGCGTGAAAAATTTTTCCGTGCTCGTCTCGCACGTGCTCGTCCCACCATCGATCGCTTCTATCCTGCAATCGCCGCAGAATCGCGTGCAGGGATTTCTCGGTCCTGGTCACGTCTGCACGGTGATGGGTTATCGCGAATACGAGCCGCTCGCCGAACGCTTCCGCGTCCCGATCGTTATCACCGGGTTCGAGCCGATCGATATTTTGCAGGGCACTCTCATGGCGTTGCGCCAGCTCGAAGCGGGAACACACACGGTGGAGAATCAGTATCCGCGCGTCGTGAATCGCGACGGGAACCGCGTCGCACAAGATCTCGTGAACAACGTCTTCGAAGTTTGCGATCGGAAATGGCGTGGCGTCGGATCGATCCCGAAAAGCGGCTACAAACTTCGTTACGAATTTCGCGAGCACGATGCGGAACGGATCTTCGACGTGAAGGAGATCGACACGCAGGAGCCGGCGAATTGCATCAGTGGCCTCGTCCTTCGCGGCGTGAAGAAACCGCATGACTGCGCCTGCTTCGGGAAACAATGCACGCCGGAAACGCCGCTCGGCGCGACGATGGTCTCCGCGGAAGGCGCGTGCGCTGCCTATTACGCGTACGGCCGTCACCTAGAACTCAAGAAGCAGCCTGCTGAGGTCGCACACGCTTGATGGCTCCCGCTGTCGTAGATAAGTCGACCGAGAGTTTCCGCGAAAAAGTTCTCCGCAAGTGCGGGGAGAGCGTCGAGATGAAGGAGAAATTCTTCATCAAATATGCGGACAAGATCGACATGTTGAGCCGCGAGATGGCCGCGCGGTTTGCGCGGGGCAACAAGCTGCTCACGATGGGCAACGGCGGCAGCTTGTGCGACGCGCTGCACTTCGCAGTCGAGTTCACGCATCCGATTATCGAGAAGCGCGCGGCCTTTCCTGCGATCTCGCTCATGACCGACATTGCAACAATGACCGCTATTGGAAACGACGCCGATTTTTCGCACGTTTTCGTTGATCAGTTGCGTTTGTTAGGCCAACCCGGAGACATGCTACTGGCGGTCAGCACGAGCGGGAAATCGCCGAACCTGATCTACGCGCTGGAAGAAGCGCGCCGGCGCGACATGCTCACGATCGCGTGGTCCGGCAAGGATGGCGGACGATTTCCTGAGCTGGCCGATTACTCGTTCATCGTGCCGTCATTCAGCATTCACCGCATTCAGGAAGTGCACGCCACGCTCGTGCATGTTCTGTGGGATTTAATCCACATCGCAGCCGGAGCGGAAGATGTCATCTGACGCGGCCGCTGGCGCGGAAACCGCGGACACCGGTTTACTCGGCGCGGTGTGCCCAATCCCGATCACAAACTACAACGAGATCGTTCTCGCCCACGGCAGCGGCGGAAAGCTGAGTCATCAGCTCATGGAGAAAATGGTACTGCCGCAGTTCCGGAATGAATTGCTCGAGCCGTTGCACGACGGCGCCATCTTTTCAATCGGTGGTCAGCGCGTTGCGTTCAGCACTGACTCGTATGTGGTAAATCCGATCTTTTTTCCGGGCGGTGACATCGGACAGCTCGCCGTCCACGGAACGGTCAACGATCTCGCCATGTGCGGTGCGCGCCCGCTCTATCTCTCCGTCGGATTCATTCTGGAAG
>CATPCN010000333.1 GCA_955652855.1 uncultured Chthoniobacterales bacterium
CTGATTGAAGGCTGGAGATCGGATACTTTCGGCGAAAAACATCCCGCGTCAGTTATGCGTGTTCGAAGGAGATCTACTTTGCCAGTGCGTCTGGAAGCGAAGATCTTCTTGAGATAAGCTGGTAGTGCATTAGATTTCCTTGCACAAGGAGACTCACCGTGAAGGCCACCACGCTTCGGCTTCCAGCGATCGGAATTGGAATCGTTCTCCTCGCCTCCGCTTACTCAAAGATTCATTCGCCCGCCGTGATGACGGAGACGGCTCGATCGTTCCTGGCTTCTCTCACGCCGGAGGAACGGGCACGCGCCACGTTTCAGTTTTCCGATGAGGAGCGTTTCAATTGGCACTATATCCCGAAGGTTCGCAAGGGTCTTCCGTTTAAGGAAATGAATTCGGCGCAGAAGCACTTGGCGCACGCCCTGCTCAGTGCCGGCCTCAGCCAACGCGGTTACATCAAGGCCATTACGATCATGAGCCTGGATGAAGTACTGAAGGCGCTGGAAAAACCTGGAGGTCCGGTGCGCGATCCGGAAGGATATTTCTTTAGCATTTTCGGTGAGCCTTCTGACACCGGAACGTGGGGATACCGGATTGAGGGCCACCACCTCAGTCAAAATTTCACAATAGCAAACGGCAAGGTGCAGGGCGCGCCCAGTTTCTTCGGCGCGAATCCAGCGGAGGTGCGCGAGGGACCCCGCAAAGGTCTGCGGGTGCTGGGCCGCGAAGAGGATCTGGGCCGCGCGGTTGTTCTATCGCTCACGCCCGAGCAAAAGAAGGTTGCCATTGTAGACGCAAAGGCGCCCGGCGATATCTTGACCGTCGCCTCACGAAAGGCTGCGCTCAACGGGCAGCCAAGCGGTTTGCAGGCATCCAAATTGAACCCGCATCAGCGCGAACTGCTGCAAAACTTGTTGGCCGAATATTGCAATAACATGCCGGAGCAGATTGCCGACGCGCGTCAGGAACAGATCAAGAAAGCGGGCGCGAATTTGTACTTCGCCTGGGCGGGCGGAGAACAGCCCGGCGATCCGCATTACTACCGCATCCAAGCGCCGGCGTTTTTGGTGGAATACGACAACACGCAAAACGGCGCCAACCACATTCACAGCGTATGGCGGGACTATGAGGGAGACTTCGGACTGGATTTGCTCAAAGAGCATTATCAGACCAGCCACCGGTAGCCCATTGGTTCTCAGCCGCCGTCTCTTTTTGTCTTCGTTCGCCGGCACGGGCGTTTGTCTCGCGGCGGACCAAGGCCAGACTTTTCCCACCGAAGTAAAGCGTTACACGGATCAGGCCACCGATTTTCTCGTCTACCGTTTGACCGATCCCGCGCACCAAAGCTGGCTTCCCTCCGGATACGGGCGAGTAATTTCAAAACGTGGAAATTTTATGCTCTATGCCAGCGACCGCGGCGGCACGGTCCAGGCCTATCGCATGGATTTGAAGCCAGGTCAATCGCGTGGGCTCACGGATGCGAAAAATCTTGAGCCATGGTCGCTGACCATGACGCCCGATGAGCGTAATTTCTGTTACCTGGATGGACAATCACTCTTAATGGGCAGCCTGGGTGGAGGCCGCGTGCGCGAAGTGTACAAGGCTGCGGGCGGTCAAGAGTTCGGCCGCGGATTCAGTCTTTCCGAAGACGGGTTATATGCCGCATTGGTGGAACGCAAAACCGGAAACAGCAAGCTGCGGCTGATCGCGATGCGCAACGGCTCTGCCCAGACTTTGGCCGAATCGAGCGAATTGATTTCAGATCCATTGCCACGTCCGCGGCGGGCCGGTATGCTTTACCGGCGAGGTGACGACGAATTGTGGCTGGTGAATTTTGATGGAGCGCAGAACCGAAAATTGCACATTGCCGCCGGGAGCCTGGGAAACGCCGTGTGGTCCCCCGACGGCAGAACCGTTCTGTACCTGAATTTTCCGGCCGACAAGAAGCAGCTCAACAACGTGCGCGAGTGCACTCCGGATACAAACGAAGACAAACTTGTTTCCAAGACCAGTCAGTTCGTTTCCTTCAGCAGGAACAGCGATGCCAGCGTGCTGGTTGGAGCCAGCGGCAGCAAAGCGTCACCGTTTGTCCTGCTGCTGGTTCGCGCCGTGAAACGAGAGTTGACGTTGTGCGAACATCGCGCCACCGACCCGCGCACGGTTACGCCCGTCTTTTCTCCAAACAGCCAACGCATTTTCTTTCAAAGCGACCGCGATGGCAAGAGTGCGATTTACTCCATGGTGGTCGACAAGTTAGTGGAAGAAACCGAGACTGAGGAAAAGCAGAACTAACCGGAACCAGACAGAGGTGGTGAAACGCTCCGATCCGAGCGGTGACCGTAAGAAGCTGCGAAAAAATCGCCAACCAACACAGGCAAGAATGCCTGTGCCACACCTGCAAATTGTGGCACAGGCATTCCTGCCTGTGTGGATCTTAAAGCGATTTTTTCACAGCCTTACGGCCACGGCTCAGATCGGGCGTTTCACCTATTTGGTTCCGAGTACGCCGGGTTAGGGAGTGGTTGTCACGGGCATTCAGAGAGGCGCGAGCCACAAGCCCCCGCTACAATAACAAAAGGAAACCAAACCCTAGCATGAAATCCCACATCTTTAAGCTCGCACTCCTCCTCTGCCCCGTGGCCTTCTCCTCCGCGCAGTCCGCGAAGGACTTTGAAAAGCGCATCACCGAATTCACTCTCGCCAACGGACTGCACTTCATCCTCTTTGAGCGCCATGAAGCGCCCGTGGTGTCGTTCCATTCCTACGTCAATGCCGGCTCCGTCAACGATCCCAGCGGTGAAACCGGCATCGCGCACATGTTCGAGCACATGGCGTTCAAAGGAACCGAAACCATTGGCACAAAAAACTACGCGCTCGAAAAGCAGGCCATGGACGAAGTAGAGCGCATCTACGACCGCGTTGACGCCGAGCGTAACAAGGGTGTGCGCGCCGATCCGAAAAAACTAGAAGAGCTTCAGCAACAGCTCAAGGCCGCCATGGAGAAGGCCAACAGTTTTGTAATTCCTAACGCCTACCCGCAGTTAATCGAGGAGAATGGCGGCGTCGGCATGAACGCCGGGACCGGCGAGGACTCCACCAATTACTACTACAATTTTCCGCGTAATCGACTCGAGCTTTGGTTCCTGCTCGAATCGCAACGCTTCTATGATCCAGTCTTCCGCGAGTTTTATAAGGAGCGCGACGTGGTTCGGGAAGAGCGCCGCATGCGCGTGGAATCCAGCCCGCAGGGGATGCTGGTGGAAAGCCTGCTCTCCGCCGCCTTCGCTGCGCACCCGTATCACAACATGCCTGGTGGGTGGGCCAGTGATATCGAAAACTTCCGCCTCCCCGAAGCGATCGCGTTTTACAAAAAGTATTACGTACCAGCTAACATCACCATCGGAATCGCCGGCGATGTCGACCCCAAGGAATGCCGCCGCCTGGCCGACAAGTATTTCTCCATGCTGCCGTCCGGTCCCTTGCCCAGCGGTCCTCGAACGGTCGATCCCCTTCAGAAAGGCGAGCGGCGCGTTCTGGTTGAATCGCCCGCGCAACCCTTCATGGCCATCGGCTACAAACGCCCCAATCAGACGGATAAAGACGATCCCGTGTTCGATGTCCTGGGCGAAATTCTCGCGGGCGAGCGTACCGGCCTGCTCTACAAGGAATTGGTTCGCGATAAGCGAATCGCCCTCGGTGCTTTTGCCCAGCCTTCCTTCCCCGGAGGCAAGTATCCGAATCTGTTTCTGTTCTTCCTGGTCCCCAATATGGGCCATACCGTAGAGGAGAACGAGAAAGCTTGTAACGAGATCATCGAACATCTGAAAACGGACAAGGTTGACGAAGCCACCATGAATCGCATCAAGATAAAAACGCGCGCGGGGTTGATTCACAGACTCGACAGCAATTCCGGCATGGCCGCGGCGTTGACGTCCTACTCGGTCAACTTTGGCGATTGGCGCAAACTTTTCACCGCCATCGATGACATCGCCAAGGTAACCGCCGATGATGTTCAACGCGTCGCCAAACAATATCTGATTCCGGAAACGCGCACCGTGTCCTACACCGTGCCACCGCCTGCTCCCAAGGGTCCGGCGGAGAAGGGAGCTGGGAAATGAAGCGTCTCCTGCCAACTCTGCTTTTTGCGACGCTCGCCTTCGCGCAAACCGAAGTCCGTCGCGCCGCCGCCGTCATTCCTTCTTACAAGGACCTGAAATTTGCGCCGCTGCCGCCAATCAAAGTGCCCGAGCCAGTCGAGTTTACTCTATCGAATGGCATGAAAATCTTCCTGCTTGAAAATCACGAGCTGCCTGAAGTGAGCGGCGCCGCTCTCATTCGAACCGGCAATCTCTTCGACCCCGCCGGGAAGCACGGACTGGCGCAAATGACCGGCGAGGTTCTGCGCTCCGGTGGCAGCAAGGCCAAATCGGGCGATCAGTTGGATGAGGAACTCGAAAATGTTGCCGCTTCAGTAGAAAGTCAAATCGGCGAGTCGGCCGCTAGCATTTCGTTTTCGTGCCTCAAGGAAAATACGGATCAGGTGCTCCGCGTCTTCGCCGAAGTCATGACCTCCGCCGAATTTCGCGCCGACAAAGTGGACCTTTCCAAAACGCAGATGCGCAGCGCAATCTCGCGCCGCAATGATGATGCCAACGGCGTCTCCGACCGGGAATTCGCCAGCATCGTCTACGGCCGCAATACGCCCTACGGATGGGACATCGAGTACGCCGACGTGGACAACATCCAGCGGCAGGATATGCTCGACTTCTACCATCGCTATTATTTCCCGGCGAATGTCATGTTGGAGATCTACGGCGATTTCAACACCGCCGAAATGAAAACCAAGCTCGAGCAGATTTTGGGTTCGTGGAAATACGCGCAGCCGCCGGTTCCGCCGTTTCCCAAGGTGCAAGCTGTTTCCGCGCCCGGCGTATACGTCGCCGCCAAGACCGATGTCACTCAGACATTTTTCAACGTCGGGCATTTGGGTGGTGAGCTTCGCGACAAGGATTATCCGGCGCTTGAAGTTGCCGCTCAAATTCTCGGCGGCGGATTTTCAAGCCGGCTTTTCCAGAGCGTTCGCACCAAGCACGGCTGGGCCTACAACATTGGAGCCGGATGGGGCGCCGACTATGAGCATCCTGGCGCATTCAAGATTTCGGGCAGTACGCAATCCGCGCACACAGTGGACACGTTGAAAGCCGTCCGGGAAGAATTGGACAAGATGCGGACAGCCGAAGTCACCGACGCGGAATTGAAAACCGCCAAGGACACGGTGCTCAATGGCTTTGTTTTTCACTTTGACCGGCCCAGCAAAACTTTGAACCGCTTGTTGGAATACGAATACCATGGCTACCCGCGTGACTTTCTCTTCCAGTATCAAAAAGCCATCGACTCGGTTACCAAAGCCGACATCCTCCGCGTGGCCAAACAGCACTTGCGTCCACAGGACTTGACGTTTGTCGCCGTCGGCAACCCCCAGGAATTTGGAACGCCGCTCAGCGCTCTGGGGTTGAAAGTCGAAACCATCGACCTGTCAATACCGGAGCCGAAGAAAGAGACTGCTCACGCCGATCCCGCCAGCTTGCAAAAAGGCAAGGAGCTTTTGCAAAAAGTGCAACAGTACTTGGGTGGCGCTGAAAAACTAGCCGCCGTGAAGGATATTCAGTATCGCGCGCAGGTGGATGTCGAAACGCCGGGCGCGGTCATGAAAGCCAAGCAGACGAATTCGTACATCGTGCCCTGGACCATGCGCCAGGATATCGAATTGCCCATCGGGAAACAGTCTGTCTATTCCGACGGCCAAGCGGGCTGGATCGTCGGCATGCAAGGCGCTCAGGCTCTGCCGCCCGCGGTGGCCAAACAGATGCGCGGTGAAAGTTTCCGGCAGATTCTGTTGCTGGCGCTAAGCGATCGCGATCCGAATCGCACGGTCAACTATGCGGGCCCGGGCGCGCTCGAGATTTCTTCCAAGGACGGCGAGAGCGCGCGTTTGGAAGTTGACGAGAAAACGGGCGCGCCGCAAAAGATTACCTACACCGAAGGCCAGTCTGTCACGCAGGTATTTTCCGACTGGCGCGAAGTGGGCGGCATTCGCCTTCCCTACAAGTGGAGCGTCATGCAAGGCGAGCGCAAGTTTGCGACCGTGACCATCGAAGACTACAAAATCAACTTGGGTCTAACGCAGGAGACCCTAAGCAAAAAACCATGAAGACTTCTCTGGCACGGGCATTCTTGCCTGTCTGTCTTATTCTCCAGACCCTGCACGCCGAAACTCCTATGGAGCGCGGCAAGCGAATCGTAAGCGAATGCCTGGACGCCTTGGGCGGCGATCGTTATCTCCACGTGCAGAACCGCGAACAATCCGGCCGCGCCTACTCCTTCTATCGCGAGCAACTGACTGGCCTGAGTATCGCCAAAATTTACACGCGCTACGACGACAACGTCAGCGACACGGCCCATGAGCTCGCCCAGCGTGAGCGGCAAAACTTCGGCAAGAAGGAAGATTTCGGCGTCCTCTTCGGCGAAAAGGAAGCTTGGGATCTCACTTTTCGTGGGGCGCGGCCCTTAGCCCTCGACCGTTTTGCGCGCTACAAAGAAACCACCATCCGCGATATTTTCTACATCCTGCGCGTGCGATTTCACGAGCCCGGACTGACTTTCGAATCCCGCGGCGCGGAAGTGCTGCAGAACGCTCCAGTCGAAATCGTCGACGTTACGGATGCCGACAACCGCGTCACCACCGTTTATTTTCACCAGTTGACAAAGCTGCCGGTCCGCCAGGTTTTTTTTCGCCGCGATCCAACCACGAAATACAAGGATGAAGAGATCGCCCTCTTTTCCAAGTACCGCGACACCGGCGATGGCGTACAGTGGCCGTTCGCCATCGAACGCGCCCGGAACGGCGAAAAGACCTTCGAGATTTTTTCGGACTCCGTCACCACCAACAGCTCGAAAATCGCGGACAGCCTGTTTGTGCTCCCATCCAGCATCAAGGTTCTGAAGCAGCAATGACTCCATCCGAGCCGCGACCGTCGGCTAGAGGCA
>CATPCN010000334.1 GCA_955652855.1 uncultured Chthoniobacterales bacterium
ACTCAAAATCGGCCTCCTGATGGCTTCCTGGACTCAAACCACGAAATGTTCAGTCTCGTCGCCATCCCCAGCGAAAATTCGTGCTACGCCGCGAGACGATCCTTGGTTGCCGCGATCTGAATTCCCGGACAGGCTCCTAGCTCTTTCGTGCGGAACACCAAAATTCGCTCTTCTGCTCGTGGTACCGTTAACGGCGGAGCCGGGTACGGGAGAGAGTCTCCAAGGAGATAGCGTAAGTAAAACCGCCCTGGTTCCGTTCTAACAAATGTCGACTGCTCTCCAAGACGTCGAACGTGGACGCTTAATTTGGCCTTCATCGTTTGATGGGGAGTTGCACCCGCAATATTGTGCGTGAACAGCTTTCGTTCGATGGCAAGGTCAACCAACTCCCGTGGCCGCATTGGCCGCTTCTCGGTTTCAAAGAGCTTCTGGGCCACGAGTAGAAATTCACTCATTGCTCTCGTGGCAGCTTTGGCTTCCGCCCTGCCCTAGCGCCTTTTCCGAACACCATCACCACTTCTTGAACAGTTCTTCGTTTGTCAATGTCGGGGCAAAGCAGGCTATTGCGTTCAAGAGTGAAATGCAGCTCGGGCATAAAGAGTTCGAAGATATCCGCGTGGTAAGCGTTACTCACGATCACTGTCGCGCCACGTCGAGCGAGGCGTCGGCAGCAGAGAGCAAGGCGCTTTTGATCATCCCACGCAAAGTTACGTTCGTTGTAGCGAATAAAACCGTTGTTGTTGTGGGCGACCGTGTAGGTTGGATCGCAGTAAACGAGATCCCCGGAGCCAGCTTCCTCAAGAACCGATTCGAAATCGTCTGCAATGAGACGGGCTCCCCGCAGCCTTCTTGCCGCCTTGACCAACAACTCATCGCGCCAAAGGGGTTCGGGTGTACGATCGCCGCCGCCATACGGCACATTAAAGCGACCCTCTCGATTGAGCCTGTATATCCCGGCGAACGACGTTCGATTGAGGTAGAGAAATCGTACGGCCCGCTCCAGAGAGTCTTCTGGCATGCTCTGTCTGAGTCTGGCGTACGTCCTGGCAGATACCGGAAGGTCCCTTAACTTCTCGACGATCAGATCAGCTTGCCGCCTCGCCTGCTTGTATGCGTTGATCAGGTCTGGATTGACATCCGACAAGACAGATCTCCGCGGACGGAGAGCGAAGAATAACGCGCCACCGCCCAGGAACGGCTCAAAATATCTGTCAAAAGGGAGCTCGCCGATGAACTCTTTTAGCCAAGGAACCAGCCAACGCTTGCCCCCAGGCCATTTGAGAAACGGCCCCGTGACAACTGCCTGCACGTTGGTGCATCGCGTTTTGCTATCGGCGTCCATAGTCCTAACATCGAGAGGGATAACTGTAGCAGCTCCGTCCGCCAGCGCAATAGCTGGACGTTCCCAGCAGCTCGACGCTCAGGCATGTCGTTGACGGCGCGTATGCCCTCTACCACGTCAATATTGTAACGGGGTTCCAAGGAATCGGTCTGCGGTCGCGTCAGCCGCTCGCCCGCCCTGTAGATCGTGTGCTCCATTTGTGCTCCGTTAGCGAGCTGAGCGGGGCACCGAGTGAAAACCGGCGTATTCTCTATCGCCAGAACGAGGTGCAGGAAACGCTATTGTCTTTGTTTCCAATTTATCGTCGTCTTCCCAAGCTGGACGTCGCGGGTTCGACCCCCGTCTCCCGCTCCAACTTTCCGAACGAATTGCAGGATCCCCATTGGAACAGATCTTCCAGAGGTTGGCCTGAGTGCTGTTCGCGATGAGATTTCCGCACTCGAGGAAAGCGTCCGCTAGCCGAACTGGGCCCGACCCTAAGTTCTTTGATGAAGTGCTCGCAGATGATGCAGTCGTTGTCTCTCAGGATGGAGTCTTCATGAAGCCCACCAGCCGGGGAAGGGTCCGAAGTTCACTCGTGTTGAGATGAGTGACATGCACATCATTGGCCACGATACAGCGGCTGTTGTGACTTGCCAGGGAACATACGAGAGTCCTCAATCCACATTCACGCTCAAGTTCATGCGCGTGTGGCTGAAGACGGATAACCGCTGGCAGATCATCATCGCCGCCTCGGTCTATCTCTGAGTGGCGCTGACATCAAGCGAGGCCCTTAGGGCCCGGTTGCCCGGGCGCATCACTGAGCCTTCTGACACTGAGCCTTCTGGCGGTTGCGCTGGGGGCCCCTCTCGCGTATACTTTCGGGTGCACGCAATCCAATAATATGGGCGTGGATTGAGAAGAATGGGGAAGATACATACCGAAATCCTTCCGACCGTGAAATCCTCTTTGGGCGTCCGCGTTTGGATATTGCGGATATGCTTGCTCTCGTCATTTGCGCTACATGTGTCGGCGCAAACACCTCAAATTGACCCTGGAGGCGTTGTCAATGCGGCTAGTCTTTCTTCGGGTACCGTCTCGCCAGGCTCCGTCATTTCAATTTTCGGTCATAACCTTGCTATTGCGATCGAAAGCACCAAGCTGATCCCTCTTCCCACCGATATTAATGGGACTCGAGTGGCCATCAATGGCGTCCTCGCCCCTTTATTTTTTGTTTCCCCAACGCAGATTAATGCCCAAATTCCGTGGGAACTAGGAGCCTGTCCGAGAAAAAAAGCAGGCAGGCACGTGAGATTGGTGGAACGTCATAAACAAAAGCGGGCCATAATGTTTCATGGCGAAAGGCTACCGCTCCTACCAGCCCGATCATGATTTACTGGTCGCGCCGAGCCTGCGTGACTGGCTGGCAGAGGACCAGCTGGTGTACTTCGTCAGTGACGTGGTGGACCAGTTGGATCTGACTAAGATTCACGCCGTGTACGGGGACGAACGGCGCGGACAACCGCCCTACGACCCGGGACTGATGACAAAGCTGCTGGTGTACGGCTATTGTGTCGG
>CATPCN010000335.1 GCA_955652855.1 uncultured Chthoniobacterales bacterium
GTGTCAATCTGTGGCTATTAAGAAAACAACTCGGAGAAAATTATGATGAAGACACTTCTCGACAAGATCGACGATGAGATTGAAGCGAAACATCTCTTGAAGCATCCGTTTTATCTCGCTTGGGTGCGGGGTGAGCTGAGCAAGGAAGCGCTCGCTGATTATGCGAAGCAATATTATCAGCATGTCGCGGCGTTTCCGACTTATCTGTCGGCCGTGCACTCGAATTGCGACGATCAAGCGACGCGGAAACAGTTGCTCGCAAATTTAAATGACGAGGAAGCTGGTTCGCCGAATCATCCTGAGCTTTGGCTGAAATTTGCGGAAGGTTTTGGGGTTTCACATGTCGATGTACGGAGCGCAGAAAAAAGGCCGGAAACGAGAAACTTGATCGACACATTCCGGTCGGCTTGTGGAGAAGGATCGACAGCGGAAGGTCTGGCCGCGCTTTACGCCTACGAGAGCCAGATTCCCGCGATCTGCGAATCGAAGATCGACGGACTGAAGAAGCATTACGGTATCACCGATCTCCAGCATTACGAATATTTCAGCGTCCATATTGAAGCGGATCGCGAACACGCCGCGGCTGAACGCGCCATGCTTTCCTCGTACATCGACAATGACAATGCGAAGCCCGTTATGAAATCCGTGCAACGCGTGCTCGATGCGCTTTGGGAAATGCTCTCCGGCGTTTGCCGGCGTCACGCCATCGCGTGCTGAATAGTGGAGGGCGCCGCGCTGTCGGCGCCCAATATATGGGACACGACGGCCGTGTCCCTCCAGATGAACGAAATCGAACCCGGTCGCAAACATCCCGCGCATATCCCGTCAGTCGAATGGCATAACCAGCCGTTGATCGTCTTTCTCACCGTATGCAGCAAAGATCGAAAACGAATCTTTGCATTGAAAGACGTCGCTGAAGTGATAGTTGGCGCCTGGAGTGAAGCGAAGTCGTGGCATGTCGGCCGTTACGTCATTATGCCGGATCACATTCATCTGTTCTGCGCACCCGGCGTGTTTCCGCCTGAGCCTTTAAAACAATGGGTGCCCTATTGGAAAAATGTTGCGTCGAAGAATTGGCCGCGTCCGAACGAGCATCCGATTTGGCAACGTGACTTTTGGGACACGCAACTGCGACGACACGAGAACTATGATGAGAAATGGGAATACGTCGTCGAGAATCCGGTGCGCGCCGGATTGGTTGGCAAATCGAAAGAGTGGCCATTTCATGGCGAGCTCAACATCCTCCCGTGGTGATGATGGAGCGCGCCACGCCGTCGGCACCCTGATATTTGGGACACGACGGCGCGTGTCCCTCCAAGTTTTGCCGCGCGCTAATCACTGCGTATTGTCGATTCAGTTATGACCTCACAAGTGTTAGCAGGAAAAGTCGGCGTCGTTTTCGGCGTGGCAAACAAACGCAGCATCGCCTGGGCGATCGCAAAGGCGTGGGCCGCCGCGGGTGCGCGTTTGATTTTTAATTATCAAGGCGAGCGCTTGAAAGAAAACGTCGAAGAGCTCGTCACTGAATTCGGTGAGAAGACGCCGCTCTTCCCGTGCGACGTTTCGAGCGATGAGGAAATCAAAAAGTTTTTCGAGAAAGCGCGCGGCGAAACCGATCATGTCGATCTTATGCTTCACTCGGTCGCATTTGCGCCGAAGGAAGCGCTCGAAGCCGATTTCGTGAGCACGACGCGCGAAGCCTTTCGCACCGCGCACGACATCAGTGCCTATTCGCTCGTGGCGCTGGCGCGCGAAGCCGCATCGATGATGCCAAACGGCGGCAGCATTGTCGCGATGACGTATTACGGCGCAGAAAAAGTCGTGCCGCATTACAACGTGATGGGGGTAGCGAAAGCGAGTCTCGAAGCGAGCACGCGCTATCTAGCCTACGATCTCGGTCCGAAAAAAATCCGCGTCAACTGCATTTCGGCGGGACCGGTGAACACGCTCGCCGCGCGCGGCATCAGCGGTTTTATGTCGATGTTGAAACATTATCAGGAACGCGCGCCCTTGAAGCGCAGCTGTGAACCGAGCGAGCTCGGTGAGACCGGCGTGTTCCTGGCGAGCGACGGCGCGGCCGCGATCACCGGTCAGGTGATTTACGTGGATGGCGGCTATCAGATCATGGGGATGTAGACATTTTGGATTTTGGATTGAAGAGCAGCCAGTGGCATTAAAGCAAAAGCTTGTTGAGTTGCTCGGTGCGGAAGCAGTCAGCGACGAGCGAGAAGTTCTCGAAGCGCACGGCGGCGACAAATGGATCGCCGCGCACGAGCCGGAAGTCGTCGTGTTCGCAAGATCGACAATCGATGTGAGCAAGCTGTTGCGCTTCGCATCGGAAAACAAAATTCCGGTGACGGCGCGCGGCGCTGGCTACGGCTACGTCGGCGGCTGCGTTCCCGTGCGCGGCGGCGTCGCGCTTTCTCTCGCACGCATGAACCGCATCAAAGAGATCCACTTTGCCGATGCGATCGCGATCGTGGAGCCGGGCGTGATCACTTTCGATCTGAAAGCCGGAGCGCGCGCCCAGAAATTATTTTATCCGCCCGATCCCGCGAGTATGAAAGATTGCACGCTTGGCGGAAACATTGCGACGAATGCGGGCGGCCCGCGTTGTTTGAAATACGGCGTGACGCGCAATTATGTGATCGGTCTCGAAGTCGTGCTCGCGAATGGCGACGTGTTGCGGACTGGAGGCCGCGTGCACAAAAATAAAACCGGTTTCGATTTGATCGGATTGTTTGTTGGCTCCGAAGGGATGCTCGGCGTGGTCACCGAAATCACGGTGCGATTGCTTCCGCTTCCGCCGGCGCGCGCGACATTATCAGCGGCGTTTGCAAAATTGTCGCAAGCCGCGGCCGCGGTGCAGGAAATTTTTGCGGCGGGTTTTCTGCCATCCTCATTGGAAATCGCGGATCATTACACGCTGGAAGCGGCGCGACTCGATCTGGGCAAAGCACTCGTGCCGGCAGGAAACGCACATCTACTTGTCGATCTTGATGGCCAGAATGAAAGCGTGCGGAGCGAAGCAGCCGCGATCCGTGAGCTTCTGGAAAAGAAAACACCAAACGCGCTCGAGATGGCAACCGGCGAAGCGGACTGCGAAAAACTTTGGGCGCTGCGCCGCGAATTCAGCATGGCGCTGCGCGCGACTGGATTGACGAAGCTGAATCAGGACATCGTGGTGCCGCGCAGCCGCCTCGTCGAGCTGATCGAATTTTCCGAAGCACTGCACGCGAAGCACGGATTTCCGATCGCGTGCTTCGGTCATGCCGGCGACGGAAACATTCACGTCAACATTATGGCGGAAAATTATGTCGATCTTAGCGTCCAAAAAAAAGTTGAGGCGGCGCTTGATGATTTGTTTGAGAAAGTGCTGGCGCTCGGGGGCGTGATTACGGGCGAGCATGGAATTGGTCTCGCGAAAAAGCGCTGGTGGCCGAACGCGACGAGCGAAGTTTCTCGCGCGTTGCATCGCACGCTGAAGCAAGCGCTCGATTCCGCCGGAATTTTAAATCCGGGAAAATTTGTTGACTAATCGCGATCCGAGCGGAGAGTGCACAATGCTCTTTCGGTGCAGGTAAACCCAGCGACTTACGTGCATCTGCGCAGTCGTGGCCGAATTAATAATAGAGGCGTCACGTCCCATTACAGCGTTCGCGCTGTGGCATTTTTCTCATGAAACCCGGAACCATTACTCACACGATCGCGGTCTTATTGTCGTCGATCTCGTCGCTATTTTCACAATCGGCACCGGCGACGGCGCCCGCTGCGAACGTGAAGCTGAGCAAAAAATCGGACAAGCTTCAGGATGATCTCCTGATGAAAGTCGATCCAATTTCGTACACGCCGTCGATCAAATATCCCCGCGCAACGAAACTGAGCGAGCGTTACCCGTGGAAGAAAGATATCGTGACGACTATTTTCTGGATTGGCGAGCAACCCAGCGCAAATAATCCCACACCGAACCGCTCGAGTTCGTGGGACGCGAATTGGACGAAAAACTACGGCGGCTTCGACGATCCGAATCCGACGCGTCGCCAGGATTATCTTCCGGCGAAATTTACGCCACGCCAAAATCCATTTTATTGTGCACTGCCTTATAACGACAAAGCCTCGGATGGTCACCATGCAGAAGCTTCAAAAGTGATCCCGTGGTTCAAAGAAGCTTATCAAGGGCCGGGCGTTTCCGTTTGCAAAGATCGCTGGGTCGCCATTCGCAAAGGCAATCGCGTGGTCTATGCGCAATGGGAAGACGCGGGGCCGTTTCGTACCGACCATTGGCAATATGTTTTCGGCAATGAGCGGCCGAAACCGAACTTAAACAAGGGCGCGGGTCTCGATATTTCTCCAGCGGTGCGCGATTATCTCGGTTTGCAGGAAACGGACGTGACCGATTGGCGCTTTGTCGATTTTAAAGAGGTGCCGCACGGACCGTGGGCGAGACTCGGCGAGAACAACACCTTCGTCATTAACGAGCGCAAAGGCATGCAACAGGTGGTCCAGGCGAAGCGACATCTGTTTAAGCCAATCGCGCGCTAGCGCATCTTCTGCGGCAGACTGGTTCAGAACAGCTGCGGCTGTTCATTCGCAGGCCCGGCTTCACCAATGATCGAGCGAATTTTGTCGAGCATCTCGTGGAAGTCGTAGGGCTTTTGAATCGTGTCGATGACGCCGGCTCGGAGAATTTCCGAACGCAACGTTGGTTCAAGGTAACCGCTGGCCACGATGGCGCGCACGCCCGGTTTGCTCTCTTTCATCTTCATAAAAACATCGCGTCCGCCAAGGCGCGGCAAACCGAGATCGCAAATAACGAGACCCACTTCATCGATATGCTTCGCGAAAATTTCGAGCGCTTCGACTCCATCCTTTGCGGAAAGAACGCGGTACCCTTCCTCTTGCAGAATCATTACGCCCAAGTCGCGCAGCGTTTCCTCA
>CATPCN010000336.1 GCA_955652855.1 uncultured Chthoniobacterales bacterium
CACTTCGCTCAGAGCGGTGCGCATCTGTTCCTGGCTTTGTTGATAGACAAAATTCACGAGCGGCGCGTTTTCGTAAGTATCACCGGGTGGCGTATCAAGAGAAGCTCCATTCACGTTATATCGATCTTGCGGCGCGCGATCGAAATCATTTTGGCCGTTGGCGCTTTGCCTAACGAGTTCGTTTGGATCGCGCAACAATTGCGCGGCGGAAGCGTTGTCAGAAAATTTCGCGCGCAAGAAACCTTCATTCGAAGTGTTTTCAAGCAAACGGCGTACGAGATAAGACATGCCGGGCAGGAGTTCGCCGACCGGCGAATATTCACGGACGCGATAGCCCATTTCGACGAGGGCGCGCTTGATCGGGCCGGCCATGCCGTAGAGCAATTGAAACTCGAAGCGGCTGCGATCGATGCCGAACTGTTCCGCAAGCGCCTGCGCGTGCGCGATGCTGCGAACATTGTGCGAACCGAACGCCGCGGTCACGATCGATTCGTTCTCGAGCAGCACGCGGCTGAGCGCTTCGAAATTCGCGTCGCTCTCGGGTTTTTGCAGATAAACCGGAATGTTCCAGCCGTTCTGGCGCGATTTGATCTTCTCGTAATCCCAGTAAGCGCCTTTGACGAGACGAACGGTGAAGCGTGTGCCGCGCGCGCGGCCCCACTCGATGAGATCGACAAGATCTTTTTCGGCGTCGCGCAAATATGCTTGAATGACGATGCCGGCATGCGGCCAATCGCGGAACTCGCTCTCGATGAAAAGCGTTTTGAAAAGTTCGAGGGTCGTATTTTTGTGTGCGTAACTCTCCATGTCGAAGTTAACAAATGCGCCGAGCTCGCGCGCACGTCGCAGGATCGGTCGCAATTTTGGCGCGAGATGCGCAATCGCGTCCGCCGGATCGGCCGGATTCATTTGCGAATAGAGCGCGGAAATTTTTACGGAAAGATTGACGACCGGGAAAAGCTCCGCGCCGATGCCGAGTGGATCAGTCCAGCCGCGCGTGTTTTCGGCGAGACCTTCGAGCAAATGCAAACAGCGAGCCGCGTATTCGTCGGCCTCTTCTTCGCTCACGACTGCTTCGCCCAAAAGATCGACAGTAAAGCCGATTCGTTCTTCGCGGCGTTTGCGTAATGTCTTCATGACGTCGCCCGGATTTTTTCCGGCAATGAATTGGCGCGCCATGCCGGAGACGTTGCGTCGCAAAACGAAAGCGCTGATCCACGGAACGATACGGGCCGCGCGAATGCCGGTCTGCATGATTGGCGCAAAACCATTGCGCATATCGGCGAAATATTCCTGGAGGTGCTGCACAATGTCGCTGCTGCGGCGGAGCGACGCGAGAACATCGACAAAGCGAAACATCTGCACTTTGAAATGCTCATCACGCATCGACCAGGCCATCATGCGCTGATAATAACCGGCCTTGCTGAAAATGGATTCCGGATGCCGATCGACAAGCGCAAAAATTCGCTCCCCGCGCCGCTCGATTTCAGCCTGCAACGAACTCATGACCGATCATAGTGCCGGGCCCGCGGTTCGGCAATTTTTCGAGAAATACGCGCGAAATTCATCTTCGCCACGAATAAAAAAGGAGACTTAACAAAAGAAACAACTATGAAACTTCAGGAAAAAATTCAGGAGAAAGGCGCAGCGGGATATATTATGCTCTGGCTTCTGGGAGTTCCGATTCCAGTTTTGTTTCTGTTTTTTCTTCTGCGGGGTTGCACATAGAGCGTAGGAGCAAGGCGAACTGCCTGGCGAAGGCCTGAGGCCCAGGGCTCGGGATTTTTCGCCAGGCAATCGCTTGCCCTGCAAATCATTCTTGCGAGGCGCTCTCCCACATTTGCTCCGCGCTGAAAAGTCGCGTAGCAAAACCGTAATGAAGCGCGCGCCGACCGATCGCTACGAATTCGCGAGCGATAACACGGCGGCGATTTGTCCGGAAGCATGGGCTGCGCTCCAAGAGGCGAACGTGGGCGCAGCCTCGTCGTATGGCGACGACCGATGGACGCAGCGCGCCTGCGATCTGGTGCGTGAAATTTTTGAAACGGATTGCGAAGTATTCTTCGCTTTCAACGGCACGGCCGCGAATTCACTCGCGCTCGCGCAACTCTGCCGGTCGTTTCACGGCGTGATTTGCCACGAATATGCGCACATCGTGACCGATGAATGCGGCGCGCCGGAATTTTTTTCGGGCGGCGCAAAGTTGCTGCCGACGCGCGGCGCGAACGGCAAGATCGACATAAATGAAGTAGAAGCCGCGATTGCGCGGCAACCTGAGCTTCATTCGCCGAAGCCTCGCGCGATCAGCGTGACGCAATCGACCGAGCTGGGCACGGTTTACACTCCGGATGAATTAGCCGCGATCGCAAAGTTTGCGCGCGAACATTCGCTTTTCATCCACATGGACGGCGCGCGATTTGCAAACGCGATCGCGGCGCTTGGCTGCGCGCCGAAAGCGATCAGCTGGCAGGTCGGTGTCGATGTTCTCTGTTTTGGTGGAACGAAAAACGGGACCGGCGCGGGCGATCTCGTGGTGTTTTTCAAAAGGGATCTGGCGCGCGAGTTTGAGTATCGCGCCAAACAAGCCGGCCAGCTCGCTTCGAAGATGCGTTTTCTCGCGGCGCCTTGGGTGGGTTTACTCCGCGACGGAGCGTGGTTGCGTAATGCTAAGAGCGCGAATGAACGCGCTCAATCGCTCGCGGAAAAATTGCGGTTGTTGCGATTGAAAATCATTTTCCCGTGCGAGGCCAGCGCGGTCTTCTTGCAACTTTCCGATCAGCTCGTGAAGAAATTGCACGAACGCGGCTGGCATCTTTACAAATTTATCGAGCCGAACATTTACCGCGTGATGTGCGCTTGGTCGGTCTCGGAAAAAGACATCGAGGAATTTATCGCGGACATGGGCTCGTCGCTTTGAGCGCGAGCAGTTGCGCAATGGAAAGACATCTGTATATGAGCAGGCAAATGAAATTGGCCGGGCGGCTCCTCGTTCTCGGCGGCCTCGTTTTCGCCGGATGCGATACGATGCACAACGTCGCTGTGAGTTCTTTTCGCGTGTTCGATGCGCCCGCTAGTTACGTTCGGCGACATCTCGATAATGAGCCGACGCGAACAACGACATCGACGAGTTCACGGCGACGCGGTTCGACCACCAACCGATCGGGCTCAACATCGCGCGTGGCGCACACTGATTCGACCAGCTCAAAGCCGAAAGCCTCTCCGTCGCCTTCGCCACACAAAGCTGCCAATCAGCAACCGCAGGTCCAGTTCCCGATCGCGGAACCGGTACCTGGCAAACCGGGTTATGTTTTCAGTCCCTTTGATCCGAAGGGCAGATATGTCGATGTTAGCGGTTGCCCTTCGGGCAGCAAAGCCAAAGACCCATACGCGCACAAGATCTTCCTCGTTCCGTAATCAAGAAAACAAGAAGCGGATCCTCTTTTTTGGCGTGCAATTCTCCTGTTCAACGTCCGAACGGGCCTGTTGGAAATCAGGGCGGGAGCGATATAGAGAAATACTTCAGAAAATGTTTGAAAGGCGGATCTGCGTACGATTCCTGCTTTTATAGCTTTTATGACACCTCTCAGTCCCGCTGGTTCTGGCACCAATCGCGACCGCCAATTTTCGTTTTGCGCATTTTAGCTCTGGTCGCGTGCTGGGCATTGGCTCCCGCGCCGGTGCTCGGTTACGTCCTCGAGGGACCCAGTTGGCCCAACGGAAGCACGCCTGCATTCCAAATGGAATTAGGAAGCGCCGGTCGCACGCTCACGGATGGAAACACTTCATGGGACACCGCCGCGCTGCCCGTTTTTGGAATGTGGAATCAGCAGCTTCAAGGCGTTCAATTTAACGCGGTCATGAACTCGACCGCGCCGGTTGCTTCCGGAGACGGAGTAAACACAATCGTTTTTGCACACACAATTTTTGGTTCGTCCTTCGGTAGCAACACACTCGCTGTCACCTATTACAGCTACTCGGGTTCTCGCATGTATGAGGCCGATATTTTATTTAATCTGGCTCAAACTTTTGATTCCTATCGTGGCGCTCTGCACTTCGGCTCGAGTGGTTACGCGATTGCAGATATTCGGCGAGTGCTGCTCCACGAAATGGGTCATGCGCTCGGCTTGGGACATCCCGACCAAGCTGGCCAGCATGTCGATGCAATAATGAACTCCGTGATTAGCGATCGCGAGACTCTTTCGAGCGACGATATCGCCGGTGGACAAGCGATCTACGGAGGGCCGGCATCGCCAACACCAACACCCACGCCGGCACCGACTCCAACCCCGACTCCGGTACCCACTCCAACACCAAGCCCAACTCCTACCCCCACGCCAACGCAGACTCCAACCCCGACCCCGACGGCTACCCCAACTCCCACACCATTGCCCCGTTGCGACGCCCAAAATTCGCGTGTCTGCAGCGCCCGCTAGCGTTAGCGAAGGCGGCACCGCGACATTCGTTGTTCGCGCTTCGACCGTGGATCCGTCAAAGGCGGTTGCTATTAGTTATTTCATGAGCGGCACTGCTCAGCTGGGTTCCGACTATACTTTGGATGGAGCGTCCGGAGTAGCGGTCATCCCGGCGGGATCCAGCCAGGTCGTCATCACGCTAAGTGCGCTGCAGGATGCCGTGCACGAACGCGCTGAGACCGCGAAGATCACGCTCCAGGCAGGAGCAGGTTATATTCTCTCGTCGACCCGCTCGGCGACTATCACTTTGTTGAAGAATTGAGGACTTCGAAGACTCACGTGTTCTAAATGAAATTCCCGAATATGAAAATATACCGCCAACTCCTGTTGACCGCAGTTGCGCTCTTTAGCGTCGCCGATTTGCGCGCCACTACCGTCATCCCTCCCACGTTCGACCAACTTGTCGATCAAGCGGAAGTCATTTTCCAGGGTGGCGTCACTGAGGTGCGCTCGCAGTGGGTCGGTGAAGGTGCGCAGCGTCACATCGTCAGCTACGTGACGTTTCATATCGAAGATACACTCAAAGGAGACGCCGGTGCCACTTACACGATGCAATTGCTCGGCGGCACTGTGGACGGCGAAACCATGGAAGTCACCGATAGCCCCAAATTTCAAGTGGGCGATCGCAACATTCTTTTTGTCGAACATAACGGCAGTCAGTTTGTGCCCTTGGTCGGAATCATGCACGGACAGTTCCGACTTCAGCGCGATCAGGAAAGCGGACTCGAAGTCGTCGCCACGGGCGAAGGCCATTCGGTTGCTAATGTCTCGCAAGTCGGCAAAGATGAAGAAGCCATTTCCGCGGGCAAAGCGCTTTCGACCGATCAATTCAAGGCCGAGATCCGATCGAGGATGAAGTCCAAGGCCGAGCAATAAGCGCGGACAAGATCGACATTAGATCCTTTTTGCAGGGAGCGGCGCGCTCCTGCCTCTTAATCGGCGATTACAGTTGCGGAATTTGAATTAATTCCGAACACCGTCTTCTTTTCGCTGCTGCGAAATCTGGCCCGTCACTTTTCTCGTCGTATCGAGGGACCGCTTCATCCAATCGTGCTCGCTCGCTTCTCGCGGGCCAGTGACTTGCGGGGCGCGCGTTTGCGTCGCTTGCGCATTATGTTCGTGTTTTTTTTGGACGACGTAGAGCGCTCCGAGGACGCCAATGATCAGGAAAAGCGCGAACTTTCTCACGCCAATATTAAGAGCATGAGACGAGCCAAGCGACTCCGCGCATTGCTGCGAAGTCAGGGCGATGTAAAATTAATGAAATGATCGCGCTGCATAAGCTGTCGTTCGCAATTCTAGCGCTCTGCATTTTGCTGGCGCGGGATCTTTCGGCGCAGATTTACGAGGGCCGCGAGCTCGTGAAGCCGCAATTGCTCGCCGACACGACCACGATTGTTCCCGGAAAACCTTTCACCGTCGGTTTGCTTCTGCATATCGCGCCTCACTGGCACACGTATTGGAAATTTTCGGGCGATGCCGGTTTGCCTTCAGAAATGAAATGGCATTTCCCCAGCGGATGGAAAGTAGGGGAAATCCAGTGGCCCATTCCGATGAAACTGAGCGATCCGGGCGACATCCAAACTTACGGCTACGAGAATGAAGTCCTGTTGATGCAGGAAATCACGCCGCCGGCTTCCATCAGCGATTCCTCGGTAAAATTATCCGCCGACGCGAGCTGGCTGGTCTGCGAAAAACTTTGCATTCCCGGGAGCGCAACACTGTATGTCGATCTTCTCGTCGGCGGTCAAAGCGCTCCGGCGAACCAAGAACTTTTCGCGCGGTATCGCCGCGTTCTTCCGCAAAGCTGGCCAAGCGACGATGTCGCCACCGCCAAGTGGACGCGTACCGGCCCTGAGCTTCGGCTCATTGTCGCAAGCGCAGTCCTGGCGAATTATCCGGTCGCGGAATTTTTTCCATTGCCGCCCGGCAACGTCGTCGTTGGACATCCCAAAGTCGAGCCGCCGGCAAACGGGAAAATCACATTCCGCATCCCGATCGAAACGGACGACAAAACTTTATCGTCGCTAGGCGGCGTTGTTGTTTTCGGTCAAAGCGCAAACGGTAGCGACCGCAATGCGTGGTCGCTTTCGCCCTCCATTCCCAGCGGAAACAAAGCGGC
>CATPCN010000337.1 GCA_955652855.1 uncultured Chthoniobacterales bacterium
GAATATGTCCTTGGGCTCAAGCTGCTCGAATTCCCGCAAATTCTCTTCGGTCGCGCTGCTCTTCGGTAAATTTGCCAGCGGTTTCTGAAAAAATTCCTGCACTGCCGGCTCTCGCCACAGCTCGTAAATATCGCTGCGGTGCCACTCGTCGCGCGTTCGATTGAAATCGGGCAGATGCACAAATCCGAGCGTCCCTTTTGGCAACAGCGCCGTCACCGCGGCGCTCGATGTTGTGCGCGAGCTGCGGAGACCGAACCAAATCACGAACGCCGCGATCGCCGCGACGAGGAGGAGCAGGACGAGCCGTTTCATAAAACAGAGAGCTCAATTAATCAGGAAACCAGGAAAACAGGAAAAGAAATTGATGGATGCAATTGATTCTGATCTGCGCACATCCGCGTAATCCGCGGTCAATTTTTTACGCTCGCGGATGAAACTTCCGGTGCACCGCTTTCAACCGCTGCTGATCGACATGCGTGTAAACCTGCGTCGTCGAAATATCAGCGTGCCCGAGCATTTCCTGAATGATTCGCAGATCAGCGCCGTTGCTGAGGAGGTGCGTAGCAAAACTGTGCCGCAGCAGGTGTGGATAAATGTTCGCTTCCAATCCAGAATGCTTCGCGTGCTTTTTCACGATCTGCCAGAGGCGCACCGTAGTTAATTTTGTGCCGCGTGAAGAAAGAAAAATTTCACTGCCGGTGCGGCGCTTCACCAATTTCGGTCGTTCCATCGACATATACGCGGCCACCGCTTCACACGCTTTTCGCCCGACCGGAACGAGCCGGGTTTTGTTTCCTTTGCCGGTCACGCGCAAAATGCGTTCGTTTAGATCGAGATTTTCCAGGCGCGCATTCGCCAGCTCAGAAATGCGCAGCCCGCTCGCGTAAAGCATCTCGATCATCGCGCGGTCGCGCAGACCGAGGGGGACTTTCGTATCCACACTCTCGATCAAACGTTCCACCTGCAATTCATTCAGCGTTTCCGGAAGGTAACGCTCGATGCGCGGCAGCGTCAGCGCTTCGGTCGGATCTTTCGCGCCTTTGCCGCCGAGATGGCGAAAGAAAATCTTCAGCGCGACCACGATTAATTTGATCGACGAAGCGGCAAGCCCGCTTCGCTTTCGGTCCGCCAGATATTCGCTGATGACCGGCAGCGTGACCGCGCGGGGATTGTCGATCTTCTTTCTCGCCGCGCACCACGCAGCAAATTCCGTGAGCGAGCGTCGCGTCGAGAGTTGATAATTTTCCGATAGCCCGCGCTCGACCGCGAGAAAGCGGATGAACGAATCGATCTGCTGCTCCACGTGCTCAACATCAAACATCACACTTCAAACATCCAGCCTTCTTCGGAGCGCGCCCATTGACAAGCGGAGGCCGAATGTTCGATGCTTCTTTAGGATGAGCTTGGATTTGAACACGCTGTTGAAAGATTGGCCGCACGAACCTGGCGCGATCAAGGTGCGCAAAATCGCGGGGCTCGACGGCCGCGAAAAATTGCAGCTCCGCATCGATCTCGGCATGCTTCAGATGGAAATGAGCGGCCGGCCCGACGGTCAGCGCCCGCACAATTGCGAATCGCTCCTCGTTTATCATCAGCGCCGCGCCGCGCGTGCGCAGGCGCGTGGCGAAACGTACGACCTCACTCCCGAGCAATGCGGCGAGCTTCAGCAGGAAGGGATTCAATATTATCACCGCTATCTGAGTCTCTTTCAGATCAACGAATTTCCCGGCGTCATCCGCGACACGCAACGCAATCTCGATCTTTTCGAATTCGTCATCGCGCACAGCGAACGCGAAGAACTCATCTGGAGCTTCCAGCAATTTCGTCCTTACGTCGTGATGATGAACACACGCGCCAAAGCTTCCATTCTTCTCGGTGAAGGCAGGTTCGCCGAGGCCATGCGCGAGATCGAAACGGGGCGCGACACCATCGTGGAATTTTTTCAGCAATCGCATTTCCCGGAACTGGCCGCGAAAAGTTCCGAGCTCGCGTTTCTGGAGGAGTGGCTGCAGGAAGTGAGCGCGAAACGCCCGCTCAGTAAGATCGAGATAATGGAGCGCGAAATGGAAACCGCTATCTCGCGCGAAATGTACGAGCGTGCCGCCGAGCTGCGCGATGCGATCAACCTGCTGAAAACGAATAATCCCACCGTCTGAGCTAACCGCGGATTACGCGGATGACACGGATCATTCGAACTTGTTGTAGAGGCGGCTGTGTCAGCCGCAAAGTTTTTCCGGGATCATTAAATCAGGAAAGGATTTACTCAGCTCTCACTCTTGGTTTCGTGGTTTCCAGATAACTTCAATCAGGAACTCAGGAAAGCAGGAGGCTCTGTTATTGCCTACAGCCGATCATTCTGAGATTCTTCGTGCGTGATGCGTTTGTTAGCCGAGATCGTTATTATAGGTGCGCTGATTTACCTGGGATGGGAACAGCCTTTTAGAGAACGCCTGCCTTGGACTAAATCAGAAACAGCAGGGTCCTCAGTTGCGGTAACAGCACCGGCTTCGCAGAAGCCGGTGACTACGAACGCGCCAGCGCCTCGCCCCTCAACCGCGACCGGTTGTTAGAGCAACGCCGACTCCTTCCGGCCAGTGGATGTGGGATCCAAACCACCATTCTACGCTCGATCCGCTCCACAAGAACCCCAGTCCTCACTAACAACTTCATTACTCGTAAACAGCTTCGAGCTGTTGATCAGAGATCAGAGGTCCGGAATCTGAAATCGGAGGTCCGATTTTCTCAAGGGTGACAGTTTCGCAATTTTAAGAGGAAATTGCCTCGTTCCCGGGTAGTAGGGGCATACTTCTAGCTTTTATGCGAGACGTGCTGAAACACACGCCATCCTCGTCCCAGGAGGAACATAGTCAGATCCTGCAGACGATCGAAATGTTTGAGGCAATCACTCAAACACAACCCGACGACTATCAATCGCTCGAAATCCTGAAGGAGGCCTACCACAAAGTGGGCCGGTCGGAGGAATCTCTGCGCATGTCGCGCCGGTTGGCCGAGACGTATTTCAACGTCGGTTCCTACACGCTCGCGATGCAGGAGTGCGAAGTCCTTTTGCTGAAGGAACCGAATTCGCCGGAGATCCTGGCGATGCTCGGGGAGATCGAAAATAAATTGCAAGCAGCCGGGCAGGCGATTGCGTCGAACGGCGCGAAGAATGGATCGAGCGGGCCGAGCGATCTGATGGGCGGCAAAGGCGAGGCGAACGGCACGCTGATGGAAGCGGGTGGCCGCGGCGCGCTTACCGGGCGGATCGACAGTTATCATTTGCTCGAACGCGGGGACGATCATCTCGCGAAATTTTTGATCGTTCAGCAACTTTTCCCCGAGGAGCAAATCACCGCCGCGCTCGAGAGCGTGACGGTGGCAAACAAGAATCTGAGCGGTCAGGCGCTGGCGGCCTCGTTGCTTGACCACATGTGCAGCAATAAGATCGACAAACTCGAGGGAGTGCTCTCATCGCTGATCGATCGGACGAAGTTCGCCTACGTTCCGCTCGAGTATTACGACGTCGACCGGCAAATCGTGCGCATGTTGCCGGAATCGCTGACGCTCGGCCGGTTGTTCGTGCCGTTCGATTTAATCAGCCGCACGATCATGGTGGCGTGCTGCAATCCATTTGACGCCGCGGGGCGTGAAGCGGTGCAGCAATCACTCGATTACACGGTGGCTTGGTATCTGGCGCTGCACGGTCCGGTCGTTGCACCATCGCCGCGACGAGAAGGCATTGTCGATGTAACGCCCAAGACAGCAATTTCACCCACGCGAATTCCATTTTTACCGAATGGAGCGGACGTGCCCGCCACTGAGAGAGTTCCAGCCTCAAGCGGGCCGTCCGTTCCGATTCGTGTTCCGCCGTCGTCCGTCCCGGCGCGAATTCCATTCAATCCGCCGCTTGATCTTGTGCGTGGCAAATTGCCGCTCGTTCCGCCGCCGGAGCCGATCGCGGTGGCTGAAGAGAAGCCAGCTCCCAAGATCGACATAAAAGATGACAGCCTGAAAATTTCTTTGCCACTCAAAGTCGTGCTGCAAAATCTGCCGGCCTTTCAATTAAACGGCGATCCCGATGACGTGCCCGATGATGTGGAGATTGAGTTTCCTTTTTCGCTGATCGAGCCGCAGCTCGCTCTCGGCCGCGTGACGGTTTCTCTGCCGCAATTTGAGGAGGCCATCCCCGAAAATTATCGCGACCTCTTCGATCCGAACGAAGCAAACACGCCGGTCGCGCTGCCATTGCAGGAGGTGCTCAAGAACCTGCCCGTAGCTTCATTGCGAATGCGCGAGGACCAGGAGCAAGTTGAGATCACGCAGGTTTTCGAGACGCCGTTTTCACTAAAGGCGGCGGAAGACGCGAAAAGATTCAATTCCGACAAAGCGCCGGCCGCTGAAACCGCAGCGAAAAAAGATGTCGATGTAACGCCGAAGAGCGCCGATGAAGAGCCCCTCGACGCAAAGACTTTGGTCGCGCGCGCCAGTGCTCTGCCGGGAATTGCAGCCTGTGCTGTGACATTCGCGGATGGCTTAAGCCTCGCTGGAAATCTTCCAGAGGACATGCGCGCCGAGGGTTTGTGCGCGATGGCGCCATCACTGCTGCAGCGAATCGGGGAACACATGCCCGAAACAAAGCTCGGCACAGTCGAGTCGATGACGCTGCACTGCGGAAATTCTCCGATCACATTTTTCATGGAAGGCAACATTTGCCTGGCCGCGTTGCAGAAGGGCGCGGAGATCGGCGCCGATACGCGGGCGCAACTCGCCCGCATGGTGCATGGGCTCGCGAAAACGTTTTCAAATCCGGAGGTCGCGCATGTCGATCATTAATTACGCGAGCCGCGAGATTCAGTTTAAGATCGTCTACTACGGGCCGGCCTTGTGCGGGAAGACGACCAACCTGGGTTACATTCATCAACGCATCAATCCCTCGAACCGTGGCGATCTCGTTTCGCTCGCCACCGCCGCGGACCGCACGCTTTTCTTTTTCTTTGATTTTCTGCCGCTGAATGCGGTCGTGATCAAAGGCTTCGTCACCAAGTTTCAGCTCTACACTGTTCCCGGTCAGGTCATTTACAACGCCACGCGCCAGCTCGTCTTGCGCAGCGCGGATGGAATCGTTTTCGTGGGTGATTCGCAGTGGGAAAAAATGGAGGAGAACGTCGAGAGCTTTAAAAATCTCGAGACGAATCTGGCCCAACAAAACAACTCGATCAACAAACTCCCCTACGTGCTTCAATACAACAAGCGTGACCTACCGAACGTAGCGCCGGTCAACTATCTCGAGTACGCGTTGAACAATCGACAAAAGCGCGTGCAGAGTTTCGAAGTGATCTCGAGCACGGGGCAAAACGTCTTTGCCGCGCTTAACGCCGTCTCGCAAATCCTGCTCCACAAATTCAGCAAGCAAAGCGACGCGCCGCAGACTGCGCCGCTGCCGGTCGCGATTCCGGTTCAGGCGACCGCTACTCAACGGCAAAGGGCCGGCGTATGAACGCGATTCCCGTTTTGACAATTGAAGACGTGGCCACGCTGGACGGCGTGCTCGGCGATTTTTTGAAAAAGGCGGAAGCAGACCTGACAGTTGTGATCGATCGCGGTGGCAACGTCATCTCGCAGTTTGGCGATATCAATCTGATAGACGTCACAATCATCGCGGCGCTCGCCGCTGGATCTTTCGCCGCGACGAAAGAACTCGCGCGCCGCATCGGCGAGATCGAGTTCAACGCGCTTTATCATCAGGGCAACGGCAATCACATTTTCATGAACTCGGTGGACGACGATACGATCATGATCACGGTTTTTGGACGACGCACTACCGTCGGGCTCGTCCGATTTTATTCCGCCAGCGCCGCGCAAGGCGTGGCCGCGATCTTGAAATCATTGCAGCGCAATGGGCACGGTCTTGTCTTCGATGCTTCCGACATCACTGCCGCGCCCATCTTCGCGGACAAGTGAGTTCGGCCTCAGCGTAAGATCGACATTCAGCCGGAGAATGCCGTCGCAACCAGCGTCGCGTTGTGACCGCCGAAGCCAAATGAATTATTGACCGCGACGCGCACTTTCTTTTCCTTCGCCACGTTTGGCGTGTAATCGAGATCGCATTCGGGATCCGGATTTTCAAGATTGATCGTGGGCGGAATCACCGAGTCGCGGATGGCGAGCGCGCAGGCCGCCATTTCCACCGCGCCAGCGCCGCCTAACAAGTGACCGGTCATCGATTTCGTCGAGCTGATCGAAACTTTGCGCGCACCTTCGCCAAAAACTTTTTTGAGCGCGCGCGTTTCCGAAATATCGCCCAGACCTGTCGATGTTGCGTGCGCGTTAATGTAATCCACCTGGTAGGGCGTGACCTTCGCGTGGTCCAGAGCGAGCTGCATGGCGCGCGCGGCCCCTCCGCCATCGGGCGGCGGCGCAGTCATGTGATACGCGTCGGCGGAAAGTCCGTAACCGGTGAGCTCGCAATAAATTTTCGCGCCGCGCGCTTTCGCGTGTTCGAGCTCTTCCACCACGACCACGCCAGCGCCTTCACTCATGACGAAACCATCTCGATCTTTATCGAACGGCCGCGAAGCGCGCGTCGGTTCGTCATTGCGTGTGCTCAACGCTTTCATCGCGCAAAAGCCGGCGAGACCGATCGCGACGATGGAAGCTTCCGAACCGCCGGCCAGAAAAATATCTGCGTCACCAAATTTGATCATGCGCCACGATTCGCCAATGGCGTTGTTCGAAGTCGCGCAAGCCGTGACGATGCAAAGATTCGGTCCTTGCAACCCAAACTCCATCGAGATGAGGCCACTCGCCATGTTGCTGATGAGCATCGGAATGGTGAAGGGCGAACTGCGTGACGGCCCCTTGGTCATGATAACGGCATGCTGATCTTGGAGCGTTTTCAGTCCGCCGATGCCGCTGCTCACGATCACGCCGAAGCGTTCGCGCTGCACTTTATCAAGATCGACGCCGCTGTCCTGCATCGCCATTTTGGCCGCGCCCATGGACAGTTGCGCAAAACGATCGGTGCGCCGGACGTCCTTCGGATTTTTGAAAACGTTTTTCGGATCGAAGTCGCGCACTTCGCCGCCGAAGTGGCAATCGAAGCCTGTGGTATCGAACGCTTCGATGGTGCGAATGCCGCTGACGCCGTTCTTGAGATTGCCCCAGAACGTTTCCACGTCATTGCCGATCGGCGTGACGACGCCGAGGCCGGTGAGAACGACTCGTCGATCGGTATTCATTGAACGAGTTAGCGAGTTAAAGATTGGAAATTCCAGTCGCGTCGGGTCGAGGTTAATCACTCAATCACTGAATCGTCAAATCGCTCAATGTTTAGCGCGTGCCCATCCCGACGCTCTGCACAGTTTGGAAAAGTTTTCCCTCCGTTTTGATCGACGGCGCGATGATGATTTCGGTTTGCTGAAATTCTGCGATGCTGCGCGCGCCGACGTTGCCCATGCAGGTGGTGATTGCGCCCACCAGGTTTTGGCTGCCGTCATCGACTTCCGCTGGGCCGAAAAGAATTTGTTTGAGCGAACCGGTCGCGCCCACTTTGATGCGCGTGCCGCGAGGAAGATTGGCATGTGGAGTTGCCATGCCCCAATGATAACCGGCCCCGGGAGCTTCGTGCGCGCGCGCAAACGCGCTACCCACCATGACCGCGTCCGCCCCGCAGGCGAGCGCCTTGCACACATCGCCGCCTTTGCTCATCCCGCCATCCGTGACGATCGGAACGTAGCGCGTAGTTTTTTTGAAATAAGCATCGCGCGCAGCCGCGCAATCGACTGTGGCGGTCACTTGTGGAACGCCAAGTCCGAGCACGCCGCGCGACGTGCAGGCGGCGCCGGGGCCGACACCGATCAACACGGCAGCCGGACCGCATTCCATGATTTCGAAAGTGACATCGTAGCCGACGGTGTTGCCGACAATCACGGGAATGCGCATCTCGCGGCAAAATTTTTCAAGATCGAGAGATTTATATTCAGATGAAATGTGGCGAACGGTCGAGACCGTGCTTTGCACGACAAAAACATCAGCCCCCGCGTCCTGGGCGATTGCACCAAACTCAGCCGCGCGCTGCGGAATTGAGCTGACGGCCGCGAGCGCGCCGCCGTCTTTGATCTGCCGGATGCGCGCTACGATCAAATCTTCTTGCACCGGTTCTTGATAAATTTTTTGCAGCAATGCCGTGATCTCGGATTTGTCTGCATCGACAATTTTTTGTAAAACATCCTGCGGATTTTTGTAGCGCGTTTGTACGCCTTCAAGATTGAGGACGGCGAGGCCGCCCAGTTTGCTCATGGCGACGGCGAAACGAACATCGACGACTCCGTCCATCGCACTGGCCAGAATTGGAATCTTCAGTTCGAGTGGTTCGAAATTTTTGCGCGGCAACCGAAAAGTCGTCTCGACTTCGTTCGGATTAATCGTGACGCGACCAGGCACCAGCGCGATTTCGTCGAAACCATAAGTGACGCGCGCTTTGCGATTGCGACCAATCCACATTCCCATTTTTAAATTTGCTCCGGTTTAAATCTTTCGTTCAAGCTGCCGCAGCGTGGACAACGCGGAAGCAAAGCGTCGGTTCGATCTTCAAACTCAAACGCGCAAATCACGCACCGCAATCTGTAACGCAAAGCTCGTCGCTCGCGCCGGCGGCGGTTCCACTCACCAACTATCCAGAGAAGGAAAACTGCCGCAAGAAAAAGCAGCAGATAAATCGTGACGAGTAATGCGAGGCTGACGCGAATCACGGCGTGGGTTGCGGCGCGGCTCCCGCCGGACTTATTGTCGATGTTGGCGTCGGCGGCGGGGCGATATCGTTGCCCCACTCGATCGCAGCAGTGGTCCAAACCAACCGATTGGGGTCATCGCTTCTGCTTCCCGCGAATCGACAGAGCGCGAGATATTTCCTCGCCTGCTCATCGAGGGCCGCGTCGCCCGAAGATTCTTGCAGAAAACAATAGCGAATCTCTCCTTGCGCCGTCACGCCTGCGCGGAAACGCGCGGCCTGCGGCGCTTCCTTACTCGACGCAACAAAATGCATTGCCGGTTTTCCCAGCGCCCCCAAACCTTCCACTTCTTCTGAGAATTGCACAGCCGTCACTACGATACCGGCATCAGCGAGTTTTTGTTTTGGCCTGATTGGAACCGGCGCAGGCGGCTGCGAACTTGGCGCGATTACATTCTGATCCGACCGCGGCAATTCTTTGAGGGCAGGCTGCGTGCTCAAATAGGAAGGGACATGACGGACAGCGGGCAAAGCGGTTGTTCTGGCTTCTTTCGGCCGTTGGGTTGTCGAAGCAAGCGCCGGATCTTCCGCCTCGATCCAGCGCAAAAGCACGCGGCCTTCTTCGGTGCCGGGCGAGATCACGTTCACGCGAGCCGGCGGCGGCAGGAGAGCGACCGTCGGTTGATAAACAATTTGAAAAAGGTAAAAGCAAAGCGCATGCAGACCGGCTGAGACTGCGAGGAAACCGATGATCGCACGTTGGCGGCGACGCGGCGGGTCCCAATTAAAAACGAGAGCGGGAAAAGTCGACGTGTTCACGGAGACGGCGTCGTGGCGAGCGAGACCGAACTGATCCCATGCTCGAGTGCGATGTTCGTGACCGTGACGACAAGTTCGTAGGACGTGAGACGGTCCGCCTTGATGATCACCGGTCTGCCTTCACGTTTTGTCGCATCCAACAACGGCCCCAGCTGATCGAGCGCCACTTTTTGATCGCGAAAATAAATCGCCGGCGCTCCGCCTCCGGTGATGCTGATAATTTGCGGATTAATTTGCGGGCCCAGTGTGAAGTGTGAAAACGGAACGGAAACGGAAATGCCCGGCTGCAGAATAAAATTCGAGCTGAGCAGGAGGAAAAAAATCAGGAGAAAAACGACGTCGAGTAGCGGAAAGACGCAGAGCCATCCGAAGCTGAAATGCTGCGTGCGAGTGAGCTTCATGCCCCGGCTCTATGTCGATGTAATTTAACGATCGAGACGGGCTTCGCGTTCCCCGATTTTTGTGGCGGGATCGAAACTGATGATCCCGTTCGCTGGCTCGCGGTCCGTTAACATGTGGACGACTTCGATGCCCGCGCGTTCCATTTCGTGCATCATCGTGTTCACCCGTGCCGAGAGATAACTGTAAGCAACGAAGGTCGGCGTGGCGACGACCAGTCCCGCCGCGGTTGTGAGCAAACTTTTGTAAATGCCGTTCGAAAGTTCATTCAGTGTGGCATAACCGCCGTTCGAGGCGATGACGCCGAATGCGTCGATCATTCCTGCGACCGTTCCGAGCAAGCCAAGCAGCGGAGTGAGATAAGCGAGCGTCGCCAGAACACTGAGAAAGCGCTCGAGTTTTGGAACTTCGAGTTGCCCGGCTTCCTGAACAATTTCGCGCAGTTCCGCGCGCGGAGAGTCATGACGAATAATCGCGGCATGAATGACGCGCGCGACCGGCCCGGGTGTGCCGGCTGATTCGTGCAAAGCTTCCGCAAAATTGCGGCGCTGGATCAGATTCGACAGGCCCTGTAAAAATTCGCCCACATGA
>CATPCN010000338.1 GCA_955652855.1 uncultured Chthoniobacterales bacterium
AACCGCGGAACAACTTATGAAACTCTTGAATCTTTTTACCGCATCGTTTTTCATCAGTGCAGCAGTGGCGCTCGCGCAATCGCCGGCAGAAACAACCGCGGCGCCGGCGAAAAGTTCGGAACCAAATGCCGATCTCGCGCCGATCAGCGCGATCGGCGCGCATGTGTGTGGAATTCATTTCTACAGCGGCAACATGAAACGGCAGCTCATCGCGCAGCATTACTGCTCGCACTTGAGCGACGAAGTGCTGCAATGCATCATCTACGATTCCGAAAAGAAGGATGCGCGAATCATCGGTATCGAATACATAGTCAGCGCAAAGATCTTCGAATCGTTGCCGGCTGAGGAGAAAAAGTTCTGGCACAGCCATAACTACGAAGTGAAATCCGGCGCGTTGACCGCGCCAGGCGCGCCCGAAGCTGCCGAAAAAGATTTGATGAAGGTCTTGATCGGGACTTACGGCAAAACTTGGCACACTTGGCAGGTGGATCGGGGGGACAAGCTGCCCTTGGGTATTCCGCAGCTGATGATGGCGTTCACGAAAGACGGTCAACTCGACCCAAAGATCGCAGCCGAACGCGACAAACTTTATTCAGTTTCTGTCGCTGCCAAAAAGGTCGCACGCGCTGACATTCCGGACGCAAAACTCGACCCCGGCGCCGATGCCTGGCAGAAAGGCAACGCGGTGCAGCTCGATCTGAAAACGGTCGCAACATCGAGATAAAAAAAGCGGCTCGCCGCGCTAAATCTCCGCAGCAGTTGGCGGTATCGCCGGCGACTATACTTTTGTACCAACGGGGTCGCGTGTAAATTGCGGCGTGAGTGAATCGGACAGCTCTGCCCGCACAAAAATTTTCGGTCACCACGATGCGGCGACGATCAAACAGATCGAGACATGCGTCGCGGCGGGCGGTGAGCGCGCCGTGCTTTGCGCCGATGGACACAAAGGTTATGCGCAACCGATCGGCGGCGTGGTCGCTTACAAAGACAAGATTTCGCTCAGCGGCGTCGGCTTCGACATCGCTTGCGGAAATCTTGCCATCCGCACCGACGTGATGCTTCTGCAAATTCAATCGTCGATCGAACAAATCATGGACGACGTCGTGGGCGACATTTCATTCGGCATCGGGCGCACGAACAAAATTCGCATCGAGCACGAGCTCTTCGAAGATGAAGCGTGGAAGTTAAAACCGCTCGCCGAATTGAAATCGCTCGCGTCGGCGCAGCTCGGCACGGTGGGCGGCGGCAATCACTATGTCGATCTTTTCGCCGATGAAGGGGATCGGATTTGGATCGGTGTGCATTTCGGTTCGCGTGGGCTTGGTCATAAAACCGCGACTCATTTTTTGAAAGCGGCCGGCGGAAAAGACGGGATGGATGTTCCGCCTACCGTCGTCGATGAGAAATCTGAGATCGGTCACGATTATCTTGCCGGAATGCATCTGGCCGGTCGTTATGCCTACGCTGGTCGCGAAGCGGTCGCGCGGCACGTCGCTCAAAAAATTCTCGGCGCGCAAATTGACGAAGAAGTGCACAATCATCACAACTTCGCCTGGCGCGAGAAACACGACGGCGAAGAATATTGGGTCGTGCGCAAAGGCGCGACGCCGGCATTTCCCGGACAGAAAGGATTTGTCGGCGGCAGCATGGGCGATGACGCGGTCATCATCGAAGGCGTGGAATCGCCTGAGTCGCGCGAGTCGCTTTTTTCGACGGTGCACGGGGCGGGCCGGATCATGTCGCGCACGGCGGCGAAAGGTCGGTTTGTAAAAGTGGGCAAGAAACGAATTCGGCAGGAGGGACTCGTTAGGCACGATGAAATGATGAGCTGGTTGAAAGATCGACATATTGTTTTGCGCGGAGGCGACCTCGATGAAGCGCCGCAAGCTTATCGACGTTTGCCCGATGTGCTCGCAGCGCACGCCGGCACGATTCGCATTTTGCACACGCTGCGGCCGCTTGGTGTCGCCATGGCCGGCCGCAACATTGTCGATCCGTACAAAGACTAATGAGCAATTAAATCGTTAATTCGGCAAATGGACTCAATCGTCGGCATTGATCTTGGAACGACGAATTCCTTAATCGGAATTATGGATGCGGGTTTTCCGATTTTGCTCGCGGATGAAAATGGCGCGCGGCTCACCCCTTCGGTTGTGCATTTTCCGGATGAAGGAGAACCAATTGTGGGGTCGCCGGCGGCGCGAATGCGCGCGATCAAACCGGAGCGGACGGTTTATTCGATCAAGCGCTTCATGGGATTGCGCGGCGAAGAGCTGCTCGATGAAGATGTGCCGTACAGATTGGTGCGTAGAAAAAATCAATCGCTGCGGGTAAAGATCGACAATCGTGAATTTTCTCCGGAAGAAATCTCCGCGCTGATCTTGCAGAAATTGAAGCGCGATGCAGAACGCGCTCTGGATCGACATGTTTCGCGGACCGTCATCACGGTGCCCGCCTATTTCAACGATGCACAACGCAGCGCGACAAAACGCGCGGGCGAACTCGCCGGACTCACGGTGGAGAGGGTCGTGAATGAGCCGACCGCAGCGGCCCTCGCTTACGGTCTCGATAAGCTTTCGAACCGATCGAAGATCGCGGTCTATGATTTCGGCGGTGGAACGTTCGACATCTCGATTCTGGAATTGAATCAAGGCGTGTTTGAAGTGCTGGCCACGAATGGGAACACGCGACTGGGCGGCGATGATATCGATCGAGCAATCGTTTCAGATCGCAGATTTCAGATTTCAGATTTGAAAACAGGGCAAAGTGCACGCCTGCGAGACGAAATCGTGGAAGCGAAGCACCGGCTTTCGGCCGAAACCGAAGTTAAGATCGACATTCCGTTTTTCGACGGCGCGAAGAATTTTCATGTCGATCTTAGGCGCGCGGAGCTGGAGGAAATTGCGCGGCCGATCATAGAGCGGACACGCAACCATTGTCTGCGCGCACTGGCAGACGCGAGAGTTTCGCCCCAAGATCTCGATGAAGTAATTCTGGTCGGCGGCGTCACGCGCATGCCGCTCGTTAGGCGATTTGTCGCAGAACTTTTCGAACGCGAACCAAACGTGTCCCAGAATCCGGACGAAGCGGTCGCAATCGGCGCAACAATTCAGGCTGGCATTTTATCGGGCGTGGTGCGCGATGTGGTGCTTCTCGATGTTACGCCGTTGTCGTTAGGCATCGAAACGTTCGGCGGATTGATGAACGTAATCATTCCGCGCAATTCCACCATTCCGACGAAAGCCGGAGAGATGTTTACGACCGCGGTCAATGACCAGCGTGCCATGTCGATCAAAGTGCTCCAGGGCGAACGCGAGATGGCGCGCGACAATTGGCCGCTCGGTCAGTTTGAAATTGAATTCGAACCAGCGCCGAAAGGCATTCCGCGTGTCGGCGTGCAATTCGAAATCGATGCGGACGGCATTTTGCACGTGCTCGCTCGCGACACGAAGACTGGCGCCGAAAAGATCGTGGAAATCAAAAGCGCGGTCGATGTATCGGACGAAGCGGTGGAAGCGATGATCGCGGAATCGCTCGATCATGCGTTCGACGACATGAATGAACGCATTTGGACAGAAGCCAAATTGAAAGCTGAAGAAATGCTCGGGGCGGTGGAAAAAGCGTTCGAAATTGTCGGCGATGAAATTGATTCGGCTGAGCGCATTTCGATCGAGAAGTGGGTTGGCGAAGTGCGCGCAGCAATGGAAACTCGCGACGCGCGATCGCTTCAGGCGGCGAATGCAGCGCTGGACAAAGCAACCGAGGGTCTGGCGGCGCGACTTTTCGAAAAAGCAGTCGGATCTGTCGAACAAAAACCGTCGATCTAATTGATCACGGCGTCGTGGATAGAGACGGGGCAGGGTTCGCGGATGGGGAAGGCTTAATCGATGGCGAAGGTTTCGGCGAACTTCCTGGTGAAGGAGAAGAGGCTGATGACGGTTTGGGCGATTCGGCGCGAAGTTTGGCGAGAGATTCTTCGAGCAATTTTTTTTCTTCGCTGTAGATCGGACCGCGCTGCGCAACATCGACATATTCTTTAGCGAGATTGTTTTGATTTTCATCGACAAGCAGGACCGCGGTGTAAACGGCGGCGTGCGGATCGTGCAAATTTTCCGGCGGAATTTTTTTTAAGATTTCGATGCCTTCCGCGGTGCGACCGATGGTGTAGAGAGAGAAAGCAAAAGTGACCGCGCAATTGGTGTCGTTAGGCGCTTTGTCATAAGCGTCCTTGGCGAGACGCCGAAATTCCTCCGTGTTTTGTTCGAGGATCAAACCGAGGCGCGCATAATTCGCAGTCAGCATCGACTCGTTAGGCGACATTTCGTGGAGGCTGCGTGCGGTAAGGTAAAGATTTTTCAAATTGTTATTCGCGCGATAAATCGCAAAGAGCGATTCGAGCGCTTCGCGCCGATGCGGCGTGTCTTTGGCAAGACGCTGCCAGATTTGTTCCGCTTCCGTGGTCAGATTCCATTTCGTGGCGAGGCGGGCGAGATCAAGCTCGCGTTCTGGTTGGTCGAATGCGGCGCGCTCGGCTGAGTGCCAAATTGAATCGAATTCCGCATCGGCGGCGGAGAGCCGTGATTGTCGCGCGGCGTAAGCCTGATAAGCGAGGCGGAGATAATCGGCATCGCCCCACGAGCCGCTTCGCGTCCAGCGTTTCAAGCGCGACCAGTTTTTCATT
>CATPCN010000339.1 GCA_955652855.1 uncultured Chthoniobacterales bacterium
GCTTTGGAAAGAGTGGACTGCCGCCGCTCATCTTGGCCCAGCGATATTCCAGTGCCGTCGCCAGACAGCCGAAGCCGTAGCGAACACTTCTGCGGAAATTAATCGAGGACGCTTCCGGTAAATATTTCGCCGGACAAGTCAGCTCGCCGATTGTGCCGCCTAACCACAGCACTTGCGCAAGAATCTGATTGTCGAAAACGAAGTCGTCCGAATTTTTGTCGAGCGGAAGTTTTTCGAGAAGTTTTCTCGAGAAGGCGCGATAACCGGTGTGATATTCGGAAAGCTTCGCGCCGGTGATGAGATTCTCGCTGAAAGTCAGGGCGCGATTGGCGATGTATTTCCACCATGGCATTCCGCCCTCCAGCGCGCCACCGCCGAGAATGCGCGAAGCGAGCACGCATGGATAAAGACCGCTCGCCACGAGAGACGCCATCGCTGGAAGCAATTGCGGCGTGTACTGATAATCCGGATGGATCATCATGATGATGTCTGCGCCCTCGGCCAACGCGAGCCGGTAACAAGTTTTTTGGTTTCCGCCGTAACCGCGATTCATCGGATGAACTTCCACGTGCACGCGATCCAGCGTGCGTGCGATCGCAACCGTTTCGTCCTCGCTCGCGTCATCTACCACGATGACAAGATCAACAATTTTTTGCGCCATGACTTCGTCGTAAGTCTGCCGCAAGGTGCGCGCCGCGTTGTAGGCCGGCATTACAACAACGATTTTCTTGTCTTGAAACATGGCGATTGGACAAAATGAAAAAGCCGGCAAATACACGTTTTCTAATTACAAATCAGCTGCTCTACCAACTGAGCTATACCCCCAAACTCTTTCACTCGCCGAGGCTTAACGTGTGAAATTGGGTTCCGCGTTGCATCAGGCAAATTTCTATAACTTCTCTGCGCTTCACGGATGTTTCAAAAGATGCTACGGTGATTTCACCGTAGCACTAACACCAGCAATAACAGCAATATACAGAGATGTTATGGTGAAATCACCTTAACATCTTCGCAATGGGTTGAGTTCGATGTAAGCGCAACCGGCCACCGTTCTGGCGACGAATTTCAGCTCTCCGCCTTCCCCAATCCGCCTCCGCCCTCTGGCTTTGCCTGCCACGCCCGTAGCCTTGGCGGAACGCTCCTCCGATCTCTGCCCTCTGTCAGGGCCTCAAAGGTTTCCCGGTGCCGAGATGGTGCGGCAGGTGCTCCTTACCTGTGAAGACGTGTGGCTTTTTCGGCAACGCCGCGCAGATGCCGGCGTCGGGCGGTTCCGGTGGGACGGCGCCGAGGAACTGCGGTTGAGTACGCGGATGAATCTCCTGTTCGAGATCGTAAGCAAGGCCAAGAAGCTTTCCCTCACTCAGGAACCCGCTGTACATCCACAGACCGGCTGGTTTACCCTCCGGCGTGAGACCCGCCACATGCAGTCAGCCTTCGGATGATCGGATTGATTGAGCAATAGTAACAGTCCAAAGTTAAGAAAATCAATCCATTAGGGTCCAGACGTGATTGGCGACGCCCGCTGGCATCGTTGGCTAACCAGGCAAGATTACACTGGACCACTACCCAGAAATTCGTCCGTTTGCCACGCGATGAAGAACCTTCTACTCTCGTTTGCGGTCGCTGCCACACTTTTAGTTGGACCGGACGTTGCAGGTGCGCAGTCGCCGTCTGTATCTTATGCCGGCGGGTCTTAAATCACGTCCGCGAACGTGCGTTCCATGCGGCGGAAATACCAGATGCCACCGGCGAGCAGCAGCGTGATGACCGCGAGCCCAACCCACACTCCCGGAAGATAAAGCGGCGCGCGCCCGCCGCTGATCGCCCAGCGGAAACCGTCTATCACTCCCACCATCGGGTTTAGCGAATAAAGCAATCGCCACCTTTCCGGCACGACGCCGCTGCTGAAACCGACCGGCGAAAGATAGAGCCCGAACTGCACCAGAAACGGGACCACGTAGCGGAAATCGCGGTATTGGACATTCAATGCCGCCAGCCAAAGCCCGGCGCCGGTGGAAGCGATCAGCGCGCCGGCCGTGAAAATCGGGAGTGCCAGCAAATGCCAGCTCGGCCAGATATGATAAAAAATCATGAGTAGCGCGAGCAGCGCCGTGGAAATGGTGAAGTCGACGAACGAAACAATGACCGCGCTGGCGGGAACGATCATGCGCGGGAAATAAACCTTCGAGATGAGATTCGCGTTTGAGATAAGTGAGTTACTTCCTTCCGAGAGAGAAGTCGCAAAGAGTTGCCACGGCAGCATCGCCGCGAAGACCATTACCGGATAAGGAATGCCATCCGCCGGCAGCCTCGCGATTCGCGAGAAAATAAAGACGAACACAACCATTGTTAGAAACGGTCGAAGCACCGCCCAGAGCACGCCGATCATCGTCTGCTTGTAGCGCACCAGCACGTCACGCCAGGCAAGGAAGTAGAACAGCTCGCGATAACGAAAAAGATCGCGCCAGTACTGGCCTTCGCTGCGGCCTGCTTCGATCACAATTTCTTCTGCGCTGATCATTTCAGTTAAAGGGCGAGCGGAGCGCTCGCCTTTGCTGAGCAAAACCTATCGCCGTCACCATTTCAACGGCGAAGAAAAGCGGGGTAGCCACGTCTTTGGGCGCAAGAGCGTTATTGAGTTGGATCGCTGAGGAGCGGCGCGATCAGCGCCCGTTCTTCCGGCAAGAGCGGTGCTGCTGCCAAAGTGCGCGCATCTCCTTTCGCTCCTTCTTTCCAACCGTTTGCGTCGAGCGCAACGGCACGCACCGCCAGTGGACCGACCGGTGATTCCTCCGTTGCTTTGATTCCGGAGAATGCCTGTAAGGCCGCGGCGATACGGCCCAGCCGCAACTGCGCGAGCGCGACCGTCGCGCGCGCCTGCCAATTGTATGGTTCCCGTGCCACTAAAAGTTGGCCTTCCTGCACAGCCTTCTCAGCGTCGGCCCCGGAGGCGCCCAGCAGCAGGCGCAAGTACGTTTCGTGAATGCGCTCATGATCGTCGTCAGGCCACAACCGCACTATTTCGGCCAGAATCTCCTGGGCCTTGGCGGTTTGTCCATGCGCTTCAGCCACGCGCAGGCGACCGGCGTAGGCCGCACGCGTATTCGGTGCGAAGGAAATCGCCTGGGCGTAGGCGGAATCCGCGATTTCCGCCGCGCCGGTGTTCTCGGCATAGGTTCCGAGTGCGAGGCACTTGGCCGCGTTATCGGCGGCTTCGAGTGCGCGTTGCCATTCATTGGCTACCCCAGCTGTTTCTTTGAGCCGTTCTTTGGCAGTTGCGAGATACATATGCTGGAGAACCGGGTTCAGGGGGGACCGCTCGCTTGTGAGCAAATCCCGAACCACTTCAAAGCGTCCGAGTGCGCTGAGCGCGTCGAGATATTGCAGGAAGAGTTCCCGTCGCTGCAGCGCGCGCTCCAGAGGAAGCAGATCAAGCATGGTTTGATAGCGTCCCTGCGTGTAAAGCCAGGTGTTCAGTGCGAGCAGGATTTCATCATCCCCTCCGCGGAAGCGCTCGATCGCTTGGTTCAAAAATTCATCCGCGCGCATTGGATCTTCGTGAGCGCGTAGTTTTAGCGCGAGGATGTGGTGAACAGGGCCGGCCTTCGGATGATTTTCCAATCGATCAGCTACATCGAGTGCGGACATCGTGTTGGCAGGCCGCGCGGCGCCAGCCTGCGCGATGGAAAAAGTCGTGCTCTCATTGCCCCCCGCTGTCGCGGAGGATGTGGGTTTGGGTAGTTGGGCCAGGAAGACCAGCGCATCAAGCGATTCAACATTTCCCGGATCGCGCGCGATGTCCTCGATATGTTTCCACGCATTGATATAAGGCGGCGAATCTGGCTTTGTGACCGCGAGGACAAGCATTGCACCGGAGAGAATCTCGTTAGGTTTTGCCCGCTTATCAGTCAGCGCGCGCTCGGCATAGTCGGCCGCGAGATCTGTGTCACCTCGGCGAACAGCAAGATGACCGGCGAGCAAGGTATCGGCCGGCCCCGTGCCTCCCCCCTGTGCCAGCAAAGTATCAATCTGCCTAGCGGCGGTCGCTAATTCGCCGGCCGCGATAGAGGAGCTAGCATACTCGCGACGGTCCTCGAGCGTAAGCAGACCAGCTTTCTCCATTTTCTTCCACCATTCCAGCGCGGGCGCATCCTGGTGAGTGCGCGAGAGGTTCCGTGCGACCGCACGCCAGGCTAGGGGCTCAGTAAATTCCAGTTGAAGTGCGTCGCGGGCTTTGGCGGAGGCCTCTTCCCATTGCTGGCGGTCAAGGAGCGCAAACGACGCGCGCGCCGCTCGGCGGGACTGCCAGCCTCGAATGTAATCACGGAGCGGACGAACAGCAAATCCCCCCGCCACCAGCAGCGCCGCGGCCAGCGGCAGAATCCAAAACAGCCGGCGCCTACGTTGCCGGGCGCGCCGCTCCTCGGGCGGCGTTAGATCAAAATCGTCACCGGCTGACAAGGAGGGAAATGAAGATCGCGAAGAGGCAGGAGAACTCGCCGTGGAGAACGGAGCCGGCGGCGGGACTAAACGGCCTTGCCTTTAAGCGAGCCGCGCGCGCCGGACGTGCTTAGCCGTTTGCGTTGACGCCAGCAAAGTCCCACCGCGGCGAGCACACCGCTGATGGCGGTGGTGGGTTCGGGCACGTCGCCAGTAACCTGAATATTGTCGATATAGGTATGATTTGGTTCCCGGTCGTCCGTCGAGCCCTGGAAACACAATTGGATATAGAGGGTGGTTTGGTTACCAGCCCCAGGGGGTAACGTTAAACCGTATGTATGGTACAATCCATCCTGATTGATGGTGATGCTGGGACCGGCGGAGACGTAGGAGCCCGCAAGGTTGGTCGTGCTGTAGTTGATTTGTACATTATTAAATTGTGTTCCATTCCCAATGCTCTGCAGCGCGAAGCTCAGAGCAATGATCGTCTTCCCGGTGGTGTTTATGGGCCCTATATCGACACAGAACGGCCCATGCCCGTTAGCATTGCCTCTTACCTCGAGCGCATTACCCCCGAGCTCCACGTCCCCCGTAAATTGATTCTGGGTAGTGCCCACAAGAGGTTGGACGGTCAATTGGCCGACGCCAAAAAAGCTGGCGGCATCAGAGAAAAGCGTCGTGGCTTGCCCGCATCCGACGCAAACGTCTGAGGGAGCTGGGACGGCGGTGGAATCATTAAAATCGAAATATGTTAACAATGTGGGGGTAGCGTGAGCGGAGGGAGCTCCCATCACCATGAACATTAAAACGCCGATGATTAATCCCAAGAGAGATGGGAGGCGTAGCGGCCTCAGATCAATATTTTTACGGCGCAGATTTCTGCGCACAGTTGAGTCACATTTAGCGGTGTCGTTCGTATTCATTGGTTCCTACACACGGGGTAATTTAGGCGAATTAACAACGTTTTTATCAGGGCGGCAGAATGTGTCCAGTCTTTTTTTTACTTTTTATTAAAACCTCAGATTCACACGGATTTTCACAGATGGGGAGAAAGACGGGAAGCCGTGCCGGGAGAGGGGAAGCGCATCTCGCGGATACGCGGCTACAGGGCAAATTTCTCCAGTGCATTATTGCGACCGAGCGGATTCTTCCCCGAGAATGCTCACAATGAGCGGCGGGTTGATCCCTCAATCTGTGCTAATCAGCGTAATCTGCGGATGAATTTTCTGTGGGAAGGAAGGCCACAGATTGACACAAATTTCACAGAGTTGGGCAAAGACGCGAAGAAGACCCTTCCTGCCGCTGAGTTGGAGAGACGTCCTCCTAGGACGTCTCATTATTCTGGGGATGGGACATATTCGGCAAGCTCGTGCAGCCTCCGCTCGTCCCTTCAAAAGCGCGCGGCACGCCGTGGCGTGCCTGCAAGAATTGTTTCGCGGCGTAGCGAGTGATAAGCGGATTCGTCACGTCCTGGGGTTGGCGTCAACGACGACAACCTCACGAATCAACGCGTTAAATTTCGCTTCCGCTTTTTCGGGATCAATTCGATGCGGCGCCACTAGGATTACCTCCAGCACCTGCTGGCCGAGATTGCGAAGACCCTCGCGGACGGCCCGATAACGATCGGCCACAGCCCATTCGACTGCGCCTCCCGCCATTCGTTGCATGATCGAGGTCTCGTCCCGCCGGACCCAGTCTTCGCGCAGACAAAAAAAAGCGTCGGCGAATAATGGTCTTTCGGCGGGAGATGAATCACGAGCAAACACCATATGGCGGGCCGGAAGGGCAAAGTTTTCCGTCACCGAATAACTTTTGAGCCCGGTATCGGCAATCTGTCGCCATCCGACATTCGGCAGACAGACGTCGGGGCGGTGAGCTCTCGCGCGGAGAATGCTCGATGCGCCCGGGTCCCACCGGAAGAAATAAAGGAAACAGGTCGCGGTCGAGTCCTTCGAGGGATCATCGGTGGCGGGAACAGAGACTGGCCACGCCACCTCACGGCCTTTATCGAATCGCAGAATCGAGCGGACCAATTCGTCGATGCGAATCTCGTGAAATCCTGGAGCATTTTCCGGCCAGCGCACGGCCCATTGCGCGCGCGAAATCAAATCTCGCTCGTGCCAGCGATACCATCCTTCTATCGCGACCTCGACAAGCAAGAGCCAGCAGAAGCAAAGTAGGAAGCAAAAAGTAGGAAGTAGGAAGCCGGAGCGTTCTCTCTTGGATTCTTCTACTTTTCTGCTTTCTGCTTTTCGTCCGAGTCGTGCCGCCAGGGCAAAGCATGAGGCGAATACGACTCCAACGATCGTGTATCCCGCCACATCGTGCCAACTCGAGACTGCAGAGGTTCCTCGCGTAGCTGCGATCCAGACGAGGAAAAATGCGCGCGCGAAATTCGCGATCAGCGCCACCCCGAGCGCGAGAAAAACGAGAGCGACGCGGCGCGGGGGGGAAAGCCGCTTCAGTTCGCCGAAAAGCAGGCCGATCATGAGCGAGGTCTGGAGCGAGCGGATGCCGCTGCATGCTTCGTTCACGCCAACAAGCCCGGTGCTCACTCGAATCAGGCTACCTTCAAGTTGGGCGGCGATTCCGAAAAGGTTCAAAGCCTCCGTCGCAAATGCGGCGACGAAGCGCATCAACCCTTGAACAATCGGCTGTTCGATTGGCGTGACCCACGGAACTGCGACGAAAAAAAATCCGACCGGAAAAGCGAAATGCCGGAGCCACGGTTGGCCACCCGCCCGCCAGATGACAACAACTGTTAGTGCGGCGACGGCTGATGCGTGAACCCATGCAAGCGGCCGCCAATCCGGATTGGCAATTTCGAATAAGCGAATCGGAAAGAGGATCAGTAGCGCCGTGCACGCGAGGCCCATCGCGACCCATCCGTATCTTAAAGGTGGCTGCGGATGCGGTCGATCTTCCCAACGGAGCCAGAAAAGAAAGAGCGCGAAAAAGGGAACGAACCAACCGTAGTTATATTGCTCGTTGACCGACCATTCGTTGCTCAGATGACGGCAGAGGACGAACCAGAGCGCCATCAGTGCGACAGCCAGCGCGGCGCGAGCGAGACCGCGGTCGCTTTGCGTGGTTACGGGCTGTGTTTGCGTCAGAACGGAATTCAATCTGCGCTGATTATACCGCACGGACCGAAGGGATGAAAGCGCTGCTGCAGTAACGTCCACGGGTTGTATGGGGTTTTGCGCCCGTTTTTTTGCAGCGGCACTCTCTGAGCGTCGCATGCTTTTGACGGGACAGAGCCCATCCCTCCAGCAGGGAAATGTTGGACGTGAGACGCCTAATGTTGGAAGATGCCGGTGATGGCCACTCAACAAATCCTCGGCCTGCGATTCTTCGATGGAACGGTAGTGGAAGCTGTCGATGAGGCGATGGAGGGTAGCGAACTGATCGTAGCGCCATCGGGCACGTGCTTCGCGCGTCTGATAGAGGATGCGATTTATCGCCGCGCCGTCACGGCAGCGGACGTGGTGTTGCCCGATAGCGGTTTCATGGTGCTTCTTTGGCGTCTCTTGCAGCGACAGCGAATCAAGCGAATCTCAGGTCTCGCATATTTAAAAGAGCTCCTGCGCCAACCAACCCTGCGCGAAGCGGGCCGCACGTTTTGGATTTTTCCAAACGAATCCGCGCGAGAGAAGGGAGTCGGCTGGCTGACCGGACAAGGTTTTCGCATCGACTCGGCAGATTGTTACGTTGCGCCGATTTACGGAGCGGAAGTCAAAGACGAAATACTACCTCGCCGAATTTCAGAACGCCGTCCGCGGCATATTATTATTGGGCTGGCCGGCGGCGTTCAGGAAAAACTGGGAGCGTTCCTTCGCAACCGCCTCGACCTCGAAACCACCATTCATTGCA
>CATPCN010000340.1 GCA_955652855.1 uncultured Chthoniobacterales bacterium
GGACACCGGCTTATCGAATGCCCGTGTCCATATCCATATCGACGCGGACTGTTTGATTCGAGCCGACCGTGAACGATCGCGGCTTCGCGCGAACATGTCTACGCGCGCGATCTTGCACATCCAGGAGATAATCGCCCGGAGGCAGGGCAACGCGATAGTTTCCGTTTCCGTCCCCTGTCAGCCGCGCTACTTCTGTCTTTCCATCCCGGCTTAAGATAACCAGCGGGTATTCATCATAGTTTTGCGCCGTCGCTTTAGTGGGCACATTGTCACCGGCCAGCTCAACCTCTTTGATCGAAACGATCCTCAAATGGCCTTCCACGAAACCGGGCGGCGCCGCGCTAATGGACGGAGCGTTGGAGAGGACCCAGACGAGACAGGCGGCACTCAGGTATTTTTGGAAGGATGACATTACCGCGTAAAAAAATGGGCGGGATAGATTTTAACCTATCCCGCCCAAATTACGAAACCAACTTTACGGAAGCGCTATCGTCCAGCCGCTGCGGCCGTGTGTTGCCACATACATTACGCGCGCTGCCGAATTGATCGTGAGGCCCGAGCATTCAACCATCGGAAGCCCATTGCCAGCAACGACCCAGGTGGTGGTGCCGAACGGCAACTTCATCACACCGAAGTCGGATCCGGCGTAGAGGTCCCCCGTCGCGTCATCACGCACAAGAGCCGTGATCGGGAAGTCGGGCAGATTGAAGCTGATGTTTGTCCAAACTGCTGCGCCTGCGCCGCTCCAGGTCACGTCGAAGACGTGTCCCGGTTGAGCCGGCGTGTTCACGTTGTAGCCGTTGTACGAGATCCAAGCATGATGATTATTCGTTGGATCGACATAGATCTGGCTGATTGCACGGCTCGGAGTGTTGAGATGTGCGGAATTCGGGTCGACCCGGCTCCACAGGACCGAAAGAGCTGCAGCAGCATCCACGTTGTCCGAAACAAACACGCGGCCAGCGCCCGTTGCCGCCCACATAGTGTTCGTGTTCTGCGGAGCACGCGTCAGCCACGCGACCGCGCCACCGACGCGATCGCCACCGTAGAAGGAGCCGATTAGATCGCCCGGATCGACACCGGAACCGGTCGCCGGACCGCCGAGCGGGACGAAGTCACCGCAGCCCGGCTGCGTGGCGGATACCGTGAACTCGGGGCAGTTCGCCTCGAGTGTATCACGGTCGCCACCCCAGTCCTGCGTTCGCCAGACGGAGAATGACCCTTGAAAAATCGAACCCGCTTTGGCTGCGTTCGGGTCGGCAATGATCGGCGGGTAAAAGTACGCGCCCTCCGGGCTTGAGAGGATCGGCGCCGAGATGATCACCCACTTTGTCGGGTCGCCTTTGCGGAAGTTCGCGTCGTTGGCCTGACCGGTGAAGGTGTTGAAGCGCAGTCCATCGTCGTCGACTTTAAAGCCGGACTGACCGCCATCGCCGTAGATTTCCTGCGGCCAGACATCAGCAGAGCCGTTGTATTGGAATGTGCCGTTGTCCTGGGTGCCGCCTTGGAGAAGGTTTTGCGGCCGCTTGGCGCTAGCTGAAAAGCTCTGGAACTGGAGCGTCGATAAGCCGTTGTTCATGTTGAGCAACTGATTCGGCACTCTGTTGAGCAGACTCTTGCAGAATGCGGTATCTGCCGGGTTAAGTCCGCGGCTGTCGCATTTGTATGATACGTCGGCAAAGTTGCCGTCCGACGCCACGACGCCGCCGTCCGAACCAAAGAAGGCCTGGAATGGTTGACCCGGAACCGTGGCGATCGCATGCTGGTCGGGGTGCATCCCATTGGCATGGTTGGGGCCGCCGTCCTGAGTCAAGTCGCTCCAAGTCGCTCCTCCATCGGTCGAAAGCAGCCAGGCGCGGCCATTGTCGCGGCCGTGGAGGTTATTGTAATCGAACGAACCGCCGAGGTAGACGACATCAGGCGAGCCGCCCGGCGTGTACACAACGTTGTCATACCAGCACTGGGCTGTGCAGTAGTTGACGTCTTGCGCAGTGGTCATATCGGTGAAGACCGCGGCACCTGATGCGTCATCCGTACGGAAGAAGTGCGCGCGATTAGCCACGCTCGTGCTCGAGTTGCCAATGCCGACATACATCCGCGTGTTTCCATTAGGCAGCGTAGTAACGTCAAACTCGGCTCGGTCGGTGCTGAGGGTCCCGTTGCGCGGCGTTTTAATCTGAGTGAATGACGTGCCGTTGTCGATCGAGCGCCAGACACCCCGCGAAAAGTCGTTAATGTAAATAACCCCAGGGTGCGTGGGATCGACCTTAACGGTGGTCGAACCGCGAACCGGAGCCGACGTGAATATGCGCGTGAATGTGGCACCAGTCTGCCGATAAAGGCCGCGGGTCGGGAGCGGATGTCCCGTTGCTCCACTCGACGAGGCACCACTGGTGACGGAGCTGACTCCACGCACGCTGCTGGCAATGGGCACGAGCAAGTTGCCCGCGTTATCGAAATCCATTTGCCCGATCGCTCGCTGGAAAAACTTGTCGCTGCCCGGGACAAGCGCCCAAGTTTGGCCGCCATCAGTTGTCTTGTAGATACCAACTCCAGCTTCAGAATCGCCGGATGCATTCGGTTCGCCGGTACCTGCGTAAACAGTGTTGCCAGTAGGATCAGCCGGATCGATCAGCAACGAGCCAATCGCGTTAATTCCGAAACTGCCGGAGACAAATTGCCAGTTCGAGCCGTTAAGCGCCTTATGCGTGCGCCAAACACCACCTCCCGCCGCGGCGACGTAAAGCGTACAATTTTGCTTAGTGCAATTCGGGGCGATTCGCATCGCGGTCACGCGGCCGCTCGCCACGTATTGCGCGCCGTCGAAAAGAAATGGATCGAGCACTGCCGGGTAGGTCGCCTTACTCGGGCCAATCAACTGCCAATTCCCCGCCGAATGCGCGCTGGCATTCAGCGCCGCCCAGCCGGCTTTGGCCGCCAATGTAGCGTCGCCGGATATTTCGGTATCCGGATATGCGCGTAAGAGATAAGCTTCAACTTCCGGAGAAGAGTCCGGGTTTTTGCTTTCGGCCACGGGCGCAGCTTCTGAACTGCGACCGGGCTTGAAGAAATCGGCGTCAGCCTTCTTCGGCGTGTATGCAGGTCTCTCCGCTTGAAGCGGAGTCGGCGTTCTGGTTGCGCTGATAGCCAGCGCTACCGCCGCAAGCACCAAAGTGCTTCCGATCGCAATACGCAGATGTGAAAAAACAGGAGTGAAACGACTAAACAAACGAGTAAGCTTCATAGAATCTGTAGGAGAGGTGAGATGAACCGCGAGATTGCTCGACCATAGTCCAAAAACGTCAAGCATTTTTTTCGATAAATTAAAAAAACTCAGACGCTCAAAATGCGCTCCAAAAACAGCGCGGAGCCTGCAGATTTCCTGGCGCCACATCCATGTCACGCGGATGTGATTGCTTGAGAACTAGCCCAACGAATACCCGGTGGCGATAAGCAAAAAGCGCGGCTATTCGCCGCGCTCTTTTTCGCAGATTTCTCTCGATGGTACTAAGCCCTAACAGGGCGCGTAGTGACCCTGAAACCAGACGCGATGATGGTGGCGCCATCCCCAATGGCC
>CATPCN010000341.1 GCA_955652855.1 uncultured Chthoniobacterales bacterium
CGTTCCGCCAGAGTTTTGACGCCACGGCCCAGCGTGTTTTACGCGAAGGCGGGGTTCCGAATCGACTTGAGTTAGTGATCGGATTACGAATGTGGCGTTAAAGTTTGTCGCCCACGGATGTGGAGCTTGCAAACGCATACCTGGAAAAAGTGGGAACCAGCGCTCGGGTGGTCCACGCACTCGATCTGGTTGGTGCTGGCCTCCTACGGGCTGGCGACGCTGACTCCCTCTCCCGGGTTTGGCATCCGAAGCCTCGCTGTCGGACAGATTGAGATTTTTGCGGAAGCGCATGCGGACGCAGGAGGCAGATCAAGGTGCGTCTTGGGAAACTGTGGACCGTATTCATGACGGCAGCTAACTACAATTGTGAGCGGTATGGAGTTGAACCTGACGCCGCTACTGTTCTAGCAGTTCCTCCAGCCTTCATGGAAATCCACTTCCCCACGGCTCACAACCAGCTAGATATGTAGCCAAATTCATCTTCCCGCGTTATCGACCGCCGTACTCGAACACCATGGATTGACGTCGAAAAAACAGGAAGTAGTAGTAGGAAGAGGAGACTAAAATGAACTTCGGTATTAAAAATCAGGTATTTGGAAAAGCATCTCTCTGGATTGCGACAGTGGCGTTGTTGAGTGGCACGACGATGTATGCACAGTCTAATCGCGATTACAATGACGAGCACGCGACGCGACATCACCAGCAAGACGAGAAACATAACCTTAAGGAGCACCAACGAGAAGAACGCTACTACGAAGGCAATAGCTGGGAGCTACGGCAGCACCAGAAGGAAGAACGTCATCAACTGAAACACCATCAGCGCGATGAACGCCGGTATGACGATCCATATTATGACAACGGCTACAGAGGTAGGCGCAACTAGACGATAACTACTATCGCCGCCCCCTACTAGTTTAGGGTCCTCGATCTATCTAGAGGACAGACTGGACGGAGATCCAAGCGTCGAGGCGCAGACGGGTTCACCTATGATTGAAACCCGCCTTCCGGGCGCGGATTGCAGCCGCAATACTCAATTCTAATCTTTTGGGACGAGCGTAAAAGCACTCTTCGCGAAGTCACAACGCTAGCCGTCGAAGGCGCAGCGCGTTCATGATCACGGAAAAAGAACTGAAGGTCATTGCGGCGCTCGCGATCATGGGGCTCAAGAGCAGGCCGAAGAACGGATACAGCACACCAGCCGCAATCGGGACGCCGAGGACATTATAGAAAAAGGCAAAGAAAAGATTCTGACGAATATTGCGCATCGTCCCCCGGCTCAGCCGTCGCGCCCGCGCGATTCCTCGGAGATCGCCCTGCACCAGCGTGATACCGGCACTCTCCATGGCGACATCGGTCCCCGTACCCATCGCAATGCCAACATCCGCCTGAGCCAATGCGGGCGCGTCATTGACGCCATCTCCAGCCATCGCGACGACATGACCCTCGGACTGAAGTTGTTTGACCACTTCGGCTTTCTTTTCCGGTAACACGTCGGCCTGTATGTCATCGATGCCCAACTTGCTCGCGACCGCTTGGGCTGTTGTCCGATTATCGCCGGTCAACATGACCAAGCGAATGCCTTCCGCATGGAGAAGCTGAATCGCCTCCGGCGTCGAGGGCTTAATGGGATCGGCTACGCCAACTAGGCCGGCGGGTCGGCCGTCGATGGCTACCAGCATCACGGTTTGACCTTGTTGTCGCAACTCCTCGGCGCGTTTTACAACGGTCTGTGGGTCTACAGAAAGTTCTTCGAGCAACTTGGCGCTGCCCACGGCAATGGAGTGTCCCTCAACCGTGCCTGTAACACCCTTGCCCGTGACCGAACGGAAATTGTCAGTTTTCGCCAGTTGTACACCGCGCTCTTTAGCTCCGGCGATAATCGCACCAGCCAGCGGATGTTCACTTGCCTGTTCAAGGCTGGCGACCAAGCGCAGCATTTCACCGTCATAACGGCCCTCTGCAGACTCCAAAGTAATGAGCTTGGGTTTCCCTTCCGTCAGAGTACCCGTCTTATCAATCACAAGAGTGTCGACCTTTTCCAGTGTTTCTAAAGCTTCAGCATTTCGAATCAATACACCAGCCTGTGCTCCCCGGCCCGTGCCAACCATGATCGACATTGGCGTGGCAAGACCCAACGCACAGGGGCACGCAATGATAAGCACCGCCACCGCATTCACCAGGCCATGAGCGAGCCGCGGCTCTGGTCCCCAGATCGCCCACACGATGAACGTGATGACAGCGATCAAGATAACGGCGGGCACGAAATATGAGGCAACAACATCGGCGAGGCGTTGAATCGGCGCGCGAGTCCGCTGAGCATCGCCGACCATCCGAACAATCTGAGACAGAAGCGTTTCCGATCCCACCCGGTCGGCACGCATGGTGAAAGTTCCGGTACCGTTGACTGTGCCTCCGGTGACTCTCGCGTCGGCCGTCTTTTCTACGGGAATCGGCTCCCCAGTTACCATCGATTCATCGACACTGCTTGAGCCTTCGAGTACCACGCCATCGACCGGCACCTTTTCGCCCGGCCTAACGCGCAACCGGTCGCCAACAATCACACGGTCGAGCGGAATATCCTCTTCGCGACCTTCTTCTCGGAGAATGCGCGCGGTCTTGGGTGCCAATCCGAGTAAGGCTTTCAGCGCACTGCTGGTCTGGCTCCTGGCCCGTAG
>CATPCN010000342.1 GCA_955652855.1 uncultured Chthoniobacterales bacterium
AAAACGAACCCCCACGGCCCCGGCACAAAAGCGAATCGCCACCCGCCCCGGTGAAAAACGAACCCAATCAGGCCTTGGTACGCTCTACTACTTTGCAGCGGAAGACGAAGTCCCCTGGAATGAAGCGGTTAACTCGGACATCCAAGGCGCTGGCGGCACTGGCTTCGATGGCCGGGCTCTCGGTAAGTTCCATGCTTCCTCTCAACACATCGATAACGACCCGGAGCAGCATGGTTTCTTATCGGCAGCGGTCATGCAAGACTGGAGCCATGGACCTCCTGTTACACCCGGTCGAAGTCCGGGTCCTCGGCTCGCTGCTTGAAAAAGAGATCACTACACCCGAGTACTACCCGCTATCCCTGAATGCCCTGATCAACGCCTGCAATCAGAAATCGAACCGAGAGCCGACGGTCAATTTCGACCAGGAGACCGTCGAGCACGCCCTGCAAACCCTAAGAGACAAAGGTTTATTACTGACAATTACCGGCGCCGGCAGCCGCGTGCCGAAGTATGGGCACCGCATCTCGGAGAAACTGAATCTCGGACGGAGAGAACTGGCCATCCTGTGCGAACTGATGCTGCGCGGACCGCAGACACTCGGAGAATTACGAACCCGTGCGGAGCGGATGCATCCTTTTGAGGATCTGACGCAAGTGGAATCGGTCATCGAGCGGCTACCGGAGCTGATTACCAAGCTGCCTCGACGTCCCGGAGAAAAAGAGGCGCGCCATGCGCACTTGCTTTCAGGCGCGCCCGCTATTTCGGAAAACGAACCCGAACTTCCTCCGCCCATGCGTTCGGATCGAATCGCGGCCTTGGAATCGGAAGTGGCGGAGCTACGGGGCGAACTGGAGGGTTTGAAGCAGCAGTTCGCCGAGTTCCGAAAACAGTTCGAATGAAAAAAGGGTGGCGCGGCATTGCCGCAACACGCGGCGCTCCGTTGAAGACGCGGTGCAAATTATTGATTGCACGGAAGCGGCCCGCCGCGTCTTCATCACCTTTGGTGGGCCGCAGGCCCATGGGCACTCCCTTACGGTCGCGGTTCTGAAGGTCACGCAATCCTCCGAGTGCAAGGTTGAGGATTATTGCGTCGCGGCCGGATGGGTATTCCGGGGCCATCCAGGGAACTGGTTACCCCGCGTAGAGGTCCGTGAAAATAATCGGTAATTGGAAACAGGCTATAAGGTTCCAATTCGCGAAAGATCCGGCCCAGTTTCTGCTCAATGCGGTATACGGCGTGGAAAAAAGTGCCGCGATCCAGTTGGAGTTTCAGGCAGCAGAGCTTCCAGTCCGCGCTCAGGAGGAAGTGATACCTGAAAACGCGGTATTCGGACTCGGTCAGAGTCCGTTTGCTGACGAGACAGAAGTCGGCCGCAAACTCTTCGTCTTTGCGGCCCCATGCGCCTCTGCGGTCTTTACCCGGCAGAGGGTCAAGCGTCACCTTGCTCACGAATTTCTCCCGGCACATGCAGTCGCGAAAATGCTCAAGGCATGCCCGGAAGATGGCTCTCAACACACAGTTACAAGGGTTGATCGAGCGGCTTCGGCCGATCCGCAACCCCAGGCCGAGGCAGATATTGCACCCCGGAGCCGCTAGAGCCAACGTTTCGGATCTTGTCCATTCCATCTGGTCCTCTTCCTTGCAACCCGGAAAGATCTCCGAGTTGTTGTAATGGTGATCTTAGTCTCGTTGCGTCTATCGAATCGTCAACGCAAAAGGCAAAGGTTCCACGGAAGATACTTTGCCGGACTAAGGTTACTAGGGAGAGAGTTGGACAACAGCTGCGCACTCATTGGTTTATGTTGCCGGTGCTGCTCGCTGCACTGCTTGCCGTGCGGGTCCTTCGGGCGGCTTCGATCTTAAGACTTGAGGACCCTATTTCTAATTGAAATATATGAGGAGACGCCAAATTGAACATCCAGGACGCACAGCTAAAATTGCTGACCCACGTCCGGGACCGCATTCACAACGGAGAACTGACCGAACGCGGGTTCGCCCGCCTGATTGGCATCTCGCAGCCGCATGCTCATAATGTGCTGAAAGGCGTGAGGAATGTCTCACCGCAAATCTTCGATTTGATATTAAAAACTTTTCACATGTCTCTGCTGGATCTCGCCCGGCCGGAGGACTTAGAGGCTAACCTCAAGCATCGCAAGGCACTAGAGCCGGCGCCGGAAATGGGTTTTCTATCTTCTCCGATTGGTCCTGGGATGCCCTGGCCCAGCGGCATAAACAGCCGGCAGCGTTATCCGCTGCCATTTCGAGCTCAGTTGACGCCGCCCGGCATCGTAGCCGTGCGATGGGTTCAGGATCTGGCGATGCACTGGACGCTGGGACGGTTCGACATGGCGGCACTCGACACGTCCGCGAGCGCTCGAATGGAGATATCGCCGGAGGGGCTATATGTGGTGGATCGAAATGGCGAAGCGGTGTTCCGGTACATGCGTCCCGGAGCGCATGGTTGCTATTTGATAACCGATATCACCAAGGATCTTCCGGCGCTGTGGGAACGGGCAGGCATTTTGAAGGGGGAGTTGGCGAATTTCGTGAGAGCCAGAGTGATCTGGGTTGGGCGGGAGCGGGATCGGGACTTGGCTGTGGGGCAATCGGGACGTTTTTTGTGGGAGGCGGTTTTTTTGTAGGCGGGGAGCACCTCTGACGTGGCACGTTCCCAGCTAAAGCTTAGCTAAAGCAGGGTTCGGGATCTGGCTAAGAACTCTTATCGAAGGATCGGAAGATTCTTCACGATTTCGAATGTCTCTACGCTTACCCGTATGACTTGGCCGACGAGGCGAATGATATAACCAGGATTGTCTTCGCGGTTTGGATCAGATTCGCCTTTCACCTGATATTGATCGATCAGCCATTCGAGTGCCGACCGCGAACCCAATCGGTATTCGAATGTTTCTGGAGGAATACCCCACAGCGTGATCGATTCGTTCACTTGAAGCGAACACTTGTCCGCGCTCAGTCATTTTCATCACGCGCTCGGAATGAGGCACGTGCTCATTGATCACTTCCTTGACGGGCCAAGGATCGAGCGATTCATACTCAACATGCAGCCGCAGGCTCGCTCTCACAGGATCGGAAGACGGTACTGCTCGTCTTTGGAACAGTCAAACCGGAAGGGAAGTGTACCGGCTTAGTGTGGGGGCCTTGCGCACTGGGCCTTTTGACAAGTCTATCTGCGCTCTTGCCTTCACACCCAATGGCCGGCTAGAGTCCTTGTCCTAAAAATTCTGTTGGGAATGAGTCAAGTTTAGGCAGCCAGCCGTTCCTCTTGGCAACAGGCGTCGATCACCGCGTTGAGGCGATCGAAAGCAAGGCGGAGA
>CATPCN010000343.1 GCA_955652855.1 uncultured Chthoniobacterales bacterium
ACATTAATTATTCCAATATCTGCATTCTTTCCTGCCAGTTCTGCGCGTTCGCCGCCAAGAAGCGTGACGCGCATGCCTTCGAACGCTCCGCCGATGAAATCGTCGCCGCCGTGCAGGATGCGTTGCGCTTGGGAATCACCGAGGTGCATATGGTCGGTGGTTTGCATCCCACGTTGAAAAAAGAGTGGTATCTCGATCTTTTGCGACGGCTGCGCGTGCTCGATCCGGGGCTGCACATCAAGGCTTTCACCGCGATCGAGGTGCGACATTTTGCCGATCGCATTTTCCGTATGTCGATCCAAAAAACGCTCGAGGTTTTGCGCGAAGCCGGCCTCGGCTCGCTTACCGGCGGTGGCGCGGAAATTTTTGACGCCGCGGTGCGCGACGAAAACTGCCGCGGCAAAGAGAGCGCGGCCGAGTGGCTCGATGTGCATCGCACATGGCATCGCATGGGTGGCCGTAGCACTTGCACGATGCTCTACGGCCACATCGAAACGTTGTCGCATCGCGTCGACCATTTGCGCCAATTACGCGAGCTGCAGGATGAAACTGGCGGCTTCACCGGCTTTGTGCCGTTTGCCTTCGAGCCGCAAACGACCGTGCTTGCGCACATCAAACCGGCCTCCGCTTTCGAGCAGCTGCGCAACCTCGCCGTCAGCCGCATTTATCTCGATAACATCGATCATCTCACTGCCTACTGGGTTTCGATGGGCCTGCCGCTCGCCCAAGTTTCACTCAGCTACGGCGTGGACGACTTGCACGGCACCATCATGGAAGAAAAAATCTTTCACATGGCCGGCGCAAAAACGCCGCAGGAACAAACCGTTGCCACGCTCGAGCATTGCATTCGTGAAGCCGGTCGCGAACCGATGCAGCGCGACAGTTATTATCAGCATATCGATCTTGCGCGTCGGCGCAAAACGGCCGCAAAGAGCGCCGAACCTAAGCTGGTTTGCGCCTAACGAGTGGCCGGTCCGTTGCGAATCGGCTGCGTTAAATATCTCAACGCGCGTCCACTCATTCACGGCTGGCCCGGTCAAGTCCTCTTCGATAATCCGACCGCGTTGTGCGAAAGGCTTGCGCGTGGCCAGCTCGACATCGCGCTCGCCTCGAGCTTCGAATTTCTGCGCAATCCGATTTACAAAATTGTCGATCTTATTTCCATCAGTTCCGATGGCCCGGTTTACAGCGTTGTCGTTGCGCAACCGCGCGAGTCGCCCGCGCTGGACGAAATCGAGCTCGATCCTGCTTCCCAAACTTCCGTGGCGATGTTGCGATGCTTAATCGCAGAACGCGGTGGCAAATTTTCTGCCTTTGCAATGCCGAAAGATAAATTATCGACATTGCAACACGGCCGCGCGCGTCTTTTGATCGGCGATCAAGCCATTCAGTTCCGAAAAAAATTCGGCGACGAATATCAATACTGGGATCTAGGTGGCGAGTGGAAAAAAAATGTCGATCTTCCGTTCGTTTACGCGCTCTGGCTCGTTCGGTCGGAAGTTGCCGACGCGAATCTGATCGCCGATCGCTTGCGCGCGTTGCGCGATGAAAATCTGGCTAAGCTCGATGAATTGATCGCGCGCCAAAAAGATTTCGATCCGGAATTCTGTGCTCGCTACTATCGGGAAAACCTTCGTTTGGGTTTTGCGGAAAAGGAAAAGGAAGGTTTGCGGACGTTTGGGAAATTATGCGAAAAGCACGGGCTGCTGCGAAAAAATCCGGAAAACTTCGACGTCGTGTAGCGAAGATCGACAAAAAAATAATGTCGATTGATCCCGCCGCAGCAGGACGCAACGTTTTCGTTTACTTCGACAACGACGCGAAACGACTCGCGATGCGGCTTGGTGTTTAGCTAGTTAAATCGAGTGGGCTTTTCACACAGGTGCCCGGCCGGTTAAGGACATGGGTGTAAATCATCGTCGTGCTGACATCTTTGTGGCCGAGCAATTCCTGCACGGTTCGAATGTCGTAGCCGTTCTCCAGCAGATGCGTCGCAAAAGAATGTCGCAGACTGTGGCAACTCGCCGGCTTAGCCACCCCTGAAGCCCGCACCGCTTTCTTTAGCGCAAGCTGCAAAATGCCCTCGGCCAAGTGATGCCGCTCCTGCCTTCCAGTTCTCGAATCGTGCGTCAGTCGGGAAGAGGGAAAGACGTACTGCCATGCCCATTCCCGATTGGCATTGGGATATTTCCGTTCTAGGGCGAAGGGAAGCTGGACCCGTCCAAAGCCATCCTCAATATCTTGCTCGTGTTGCGTCTTTACCTTGAGCAAATGACGCTGCAAGGGCTCAGTCAAGTTGACTGGCAGCATCGTGACCCGGTCTCGGCCGCCTTTTGCGTCGCGCACGGTGATCTGTTCATAGGCGAAATCGATGTCCTTTACGCGCAGCCGCACGCATTCCATTAAGCGCAAGCCGCTCCCGTAAAGCAGCGCGGCCATCAGTTTTGGAGTGCCGTTGAGGTGGGCGAAAACCCTCTTCACTTCGGAAGGGGAGAGCACCACTGGCACTCTTCTGGGCTTCGTGGCGCGGTCCACCTGATCGATCCAGCCAATCTGTTGTTTGAAAACTTCCTTGTAGAGAAAGAGCAATGCACTGAGGGCCTGGTTTTGTGTCGATGCCGCCACGTCCCCGTCGTTCGCCAGGTACGTGAGAAATTCGGAGACCTCGGCCTCCGCCATCTCACGCGGGTCACGCCACGCGCCGGCGTTTCGTTTGCGGTGGAAAACGATGAAGCGCCGGATCCAGTCCGAGTAAGCCTGTTCCGTGCGAATGCTGTAGTGTTTGAGGCGACTGACAGCCCGAACCTGGTCGAGCAGTTTGGGGTTGTTCGGCCTCCCCGCACCAGGTAAAATCTTGGGCATGACCCCCGATCCTGACTGGGCTAGAACCAAATTCAAGCGGATTAGACCCAAAAAATGCGTCTTTAAAGGCGCAATTATTGGGCCGAATCCGCGTTAGGCCATCACTGTGGGCGTCCTCGAACATCGTAACCGGGAAACGACTGGGACCTGAGAATGCACTTGGACCTCGCAACCCTGCTTAACTTTATCTCCACCGTGGCGATTGTGGGCGCGTTGATCTTCACCGCACGGCAGGTTCGCGCCGCTACGGATGCTCGGCGCGATCAAGCCGCGGTTGTCGTTATTCAAACGACGCAAAACGCGAGTTGGACGGCCGCGCTGAATCTCGTCTCGACACTTCCTGAGAATGCAGATGCTGCGTTGATTCGAGAGAAGGGAGTGGAGATGGAGCGGGCACTGTTCGAATTAAGCATTCGTTTCGAACCGATCGGCTTTATGGTGTTCTACCGTATCATTCCTCTTCGGGCGGTCGACGATCTGATTGGTGGAGTGGCACTGGTGATTTGGTCGCGAGCAAAAGGATGGACCGCCGAGTACCGCGCAGCCACGAACAATCCTAAGTTCAATGAATGGGTCGAATGGTTAGCTGATCGGATCTCTGAACGGCGCGCCAAGCTTCGTCTCGAACCAGCTCCCAGCCAATATCGTGCTTGGCGCGAACAGTAATGCTTCGCAATGTTTTCGACGACACCGTGTAAAGTGGGCCTAACCAGGCGATGCAGCGAACCGCGGACTGTCCTTATGCCTAGCTTTCACTGTTTCATGAAGTCACTTCTAATTCGCGCGGTCGCTGATCTTGTGTCTCGTTAGGTCTATGTCCGCGAAGCTTCTCGTCCTCTCGCTAATCCTCGCGAGCACCGTTCCAGTGATCGCGCAGGACAAGCATGCTAGCCCCGGTAAACAAATAGCTCCGAAATCGACCGCAGGGGAAGAGATGACGCTCTGGGATGATCGACACTGCGCGAAGATCGTATTTTTATTTTGGGCTGACGGTAACTACACGTCAGCAGGCATGGTGGTGCCCGGTTGTCACAGTTTTATCGAAGTTACCGCCGAATCCGGAACATACGAGTGGGACATCACGGGATTCCGCCATGGATTTTTAGAACTTCGGAGGTCGGGCGGAATCACCGAAAAATACAAGCTCACCTTTGATACTCCAATGAAGGCCACAGGTTTTATCTCAGAAGAAGACCCGCGTCCATATAAGTTCACGTTTAAAAATCCTTGGGATGAGGCAAAGCAATAGACCTAACCAAGCGCTGCAGCCAACAGCTCCACTGCGCTATGTTTTCGATGTCGATCTTTAGCTAGAGTGATTCAACCTGCTGCACCTTGCGCCTGCCGGAGCCGTGGCTGAGCTTTTTCTCGTTAGACCTTTGCAGTTGCCTCTCCTACAACCAACTCAAAGCGACGCGACTCACTATGAACACATTCACACTACTACTCGCGACAGTCGCTGGCCTGGTAATGGCTACGATCGTCGCAGCATACGACTTGACGCCCGAAGAACAAGCGCTCGTCACGAAAGGCGCAACCATGCAAATGTACAAGCCGACGGAGCATAGCCGCCACTTCATTGCTCACATCGATGCCAAAAAAGATAATAAAACTGATAAGGTTCCTGTACTCTGTTTTGTTTTTGGTATCGAAGATGCAAAGCCCGCGCGAGAAGAGGGACGGAGTATGGCCGACTTTCACTATAGCCGAGCCGAAGCGAATCAATTTCTTTTTGCACAGGGGGTGGGATAAGTACCACGATCGTTTCTTCACTCGTTGTTACGTTCAAGAAGGTGAGAACGCCTACGACAATGCTTTAAATAACCATTAAATACGTCGACTTCCAGATATTATGCTGCGTGACGCTGAGTTCTGGGTCTAACCCGACGATGCAGCTTGTATCTTTAAATTCGTGTCCATTTCTGGGCAAGATGGGGGCGGTGCGAGATCCGCGATGAAGCTGCTTCTGGTCGTAGACCAAGAGCGACGTGTTAGTTCGATCCGCACCTGCCCTTGGTCGGTGTTTAACTCGAACAGTTACTGGAGCGACCAAGCCGGCCTTTCCCAAGGGCATGACCGGCCTGGCCAGCTTGAATTTATGAAACACATTGTCGATGTTACGAAAGCTCGCTTTGACTCACTCGCTCCCGCTCTTTCGGTCTGTCGACCCGCCCGTCCATGTCGCGGCTTCCCAGCTTGCTCCATTCACCGGCGGTAGTTGAGCTCCGTCTCGTTAGGCGGCGGCGATCCACTGCGGTTCGCAACACAAACAAACAACAAAACCAAAAATGAAAAGCACAATGAAACTCGGTAAGATCGTAAACTTTGGAGTCGATCTATGACTGTTCGGCTTGAACACGCTAACCTCTTCGTGCGGGAAATCGATGCCACGATCCGCTTCCTGCAGACGGCATTTCCCGAATTCCGAATACGCTTCGATGGCATGGATCCCCGAGGCTTTCGCTGGGTGCATATCGGGACAGATGACACTTACATTGCCTTGACTCAATCAACCGTTGAGCCTGAGAAACGCTGGACGCCTTATGTAGGTATTCCGGGCGTAAACCACCTCGCTTACGAGGTTGACGACGTCGAGGCGTTGCGTGAGCGACTCAAATCGGCGGGCTACAAAGAGTCGACGCCCCCGAACAACCACCCCTATCGGAAGCGCGTTTACTTCTACGACCGCGATGGTAACGATTGGGAGTTTGTCCAGTATCTGTCAGACGATCCGGCGAAGCGACACGGTTACACTTTGCCCGACAAATGACATCGCGAAGCGGCCTAACCCGGCGCTGCAGCTCCGAAATTCTTCGCGAGCAGGCTGACGGCCGGAAGAAAAGTAGAAAGTGATTGCAGTCCGCGCCGGGCTGGCGTCGCGTGCGCCAGCTCCATTGTCGATCTTGTCAGAAATCCGGCAGCGAATAAAGTGAACGGTGCAACGCCGCTGGATTCTATCGCCCATCGGAGAGTTGAACGGCGGCGGGATTCCCTGGAGCGAAATTTGCGGGCTGCCTTGCATCGCGCATTTGCTCATGCGCAAGAATTTCGCAAGCGCGGATGAAGTCCACGCCTTCCTCCAGCCGCGCCTGAGCTCGCTCAGCGATCCATTTTTGCTGCCGCAAATGGAAAGGGCGGTGGCGCGAATACTCGCGGCGTCAGATCGACATGAACGAATCGTGCTCTTCGGCGATTACGATGTGGACGGTGTCACTTCGCTCGCACTGCTCGCGGAAATGTTGCGCGAGTACGGCGCCGCGCCGGAATTATTTTTGCCGTTGCGCATGGAGGAAGGCTACGGGATGAGTGCAGAAAGCATCGAGCGTTGTTTGAAAAAACATAAACCGGAGCTTTTGATCGCAATCGATTGCGGCACGTCATCGCTTCAAGAAATCGTCGATCTAAAAAAACGCGGCGTGGATGTGATCGTATTCGATCATCATGAACCGAAGTCCGCGCTGCCCGAATGCGCGGCGATCGTTAATCCGAAGATCGACAGTAACTCGGCGTTTCATTATCTGTGCAGCGTCGGCATCGTCTTCAAACTTTGTCACGCGCTGCTAAAAACGCGGCCGCTGGAAAGTTTCGATCTTAAGTCGCATCTCGATCTTGTCGCGCTCGGCACCGTCGCGGACATCGTTCCGCTGCGAGCTGAAAATCGCGTTCTTGTTCAGCATGGTGCAATCGAAATTGCGCGATCGCGAAAGCCTGGCATTCGCGAATTGATGAAAGTCGCCGCTGTGCGTCCGCCGATCGGAGCGGACGCGGTCGCGTTCCGGCTCGGGCCGCGATTAAATGCGGCCGGCCGATTGAGCACCGCAGAGAAAGCGCTCCGTCTTCTCTTAACGAAAGACGAAAACGAAGCGGCGCAATTGGCGGCAGAGCTCGACGCGCAAAACCGCGAGCGGCAAACGGTCGAAAAACAAATTTTCGCGGCGGCCGATGAACAGGTGGCGCGCGAGTTCGATCCGGAGCGCGATGCCGCGATTGTGGTTGGCGCGCGTGCTTGGCATCCTGGCGTGCTCGGGATCGTGGCGTCGCGGCTCACAAAAAAATATTATCGGCCCACGATCGTCATCGGTTTCGACGAAACCGGTCTGGGCAAAGGAAGCGGCCGGTGCATCGAAGGAATGTCGCTGAT
>CATPCN010000344.1 GCA_955652855.1 uncultured Chthoniobacterales bacterium
GTTGCAAACAAAGAGGCCGTACGATTCTCGATACACTCGGGCCAATTGTGTCGCAAAAGCTTTGGCGCATCCATAAGGGTTGGTAGGCTGTAACGGTGTGCTCTCGGTTTGGGGAATCTCACACGCATTCCCGAAAATTTCAGAACTCGAAGCATGATAAAATCGCAACGGCTGCGGCTGCGGGCGCACTATTTCGAGTAATCGAAGCGTGGCCATGCGCGTCTCACTTGCCACATTTGCATTCTGTTTTCTAGAACGAAGTAGTGGAAGAGCATTTCCATACCCGGCCGATTAGCCATGACAACTCAAATCAGCGCATCAGGCGCGGAATGAAAAACGCTCGGCTGCGCAAGCAGTCGCGAAAGTCAGCCGAGATAAAATCGGTCTGCCGAATCGTGGAATCGCGGCGTGTTCGCCCGTGACGAATCCGAGCGCCTCGCCATTTGCGTGGTCATGGGGAGGTGGCCAGTGAGAGCACGTTCAAGCGGGTATTGGAACGAGTGGGGCTGACGCAAAAGCGGAGGCAGCAACGGCGCTGGACTGAAGCAGGGCGCTTGAGCAGCGGCAAGCGAGCTGCAGCGCCTAACGAAGTGTGGACGGTGGATTCTAAGGGCTGGTGGAGAAGCTGGGGCAAGCGGTGCGAACCGCTGACGGTGCGGGATGAACACAGGTCGCTACGTATTGGAATTGCGCGCCATGGAGGGCGCCGGCACGGTTAAAGTGCGGCAAAGTTTTGAGCGACTCTTTGAGCGAGCCGGCGACCAGAGGCGATCCGCAGCGACAACGGCGCGCCCTTTGCCAGCGTGCATGGACTTTTGGGTTTGAGTCCGCTGTCGGCCTGGTGGGTTGCGCTGGGGATTGATCTGGAACGGCTGCCCGGTTGCCTTGACTCGGTCGGTGGCAGGTCTCATGGTGTTGGGCGAGAATCGACACATGCTTTCGTACCTAAAGAAGGTCGGCTGGCACGTCCTCCGACGGGGTCGTCGAGCGCTCGGCGGACCTGCGCCGGTGCCCACCTACTACGTCAGCCGATACTTGCGCCCCGACTACGGGACCGCGGCGCAGCTGGCCCAGGGCCTCCAGGACCGGCGCGCGGCGGGACGGACGCCGCCCGATCTGCTCCAGCGCCTGGTGCGCGCCTGGCACTCGATGAAGCGGGCGCCCGACTCGATCCCGGCGCCCTATCGAGTCGGGGGCGAGTGGGCTCACCTCATGTCCGGGTACTTCGCTCCGCTCACGGACGCGCTCGACCGAGACGACCAGGCGGCATTGAACGATCTCCTGCAGAACTTCTTCCGCACGTTCGGTATTTGCTTCGGCGAGCCCACCAACCGCCAGCACTTCCGTGCCTACGCCTCCCGGTGGATCGACCTGTACGGCGCGGAGGGGCTGCCCGATGCCTGCCCTCCGGTGATCGGAAATCCGATGGGATTCGTCGTGGACGGGGCCCTCATGACTCCCGACGGCTTTCGCCACAACTCTTACGCGAGGCGAATGGCGGACCTCGCCGACGACATCGAGCATCCCGTCGTCTGCGAGGTCGGGGGCGGCTTCGGCGGATTTGCCTACCACCTGCTCAACCGCCGCCGGAGATCCTTCAAGTACATCGACTACGACCTTCCCGTCATCTGCATCGCCGCCGCCCACTACCTGACCCTGGCGTGTCCGGACAAGCGCATCCGTCTCTACGGAGAGGTGGCGTCGCTCCAAGAGCCGCTCCGAGATTGCGACGCGGCGGTGCTCCCGAACTTCGTCCTTCCCGATCTGGCCGACCGTGCCGCAGACATCTGCTTCAACACCTGCAGCTTCGCCGAGATGGACGAGGCGACCGTCCAGGAATACATGCGGCAGTTCGAGCGAGTGTGTCGCCGCTTCATCCTCCTCGAGGACCATGCCTGGACGACGGGCAGCACGAACGCTTACTACGAGCCCAGCCAAGGCTTCTCGCACTGGGACGTGTCGCGCATCGAGCCGCCTCGGCAAGAGTTCAAGCGGGTGTACAAGATCCCGGCGCCGTTTCACAGCGACCTGTTCGGCGAGTTCTTCGAGTGGCTGTACATGCGCCGGTAGATTGCCATGTCCGGGGAGATCCGCTCATCAATTCGCCCGGTTCCGGCCGTTGGCCCTGTGGTGCTCGGCGTCTCGCGGACGATACACGGGGCGGAAACTACGAAGGCTTTCCCACGCGTAATAGGTGTTCTGGTCAATATCGAGTGACAGCAGGTCAAACTCCTTTGGCACACTGAGTTGCTCGAATAGCGCGGAAATGTTCTCCTTGGATGCAAAAGCCACGAGATACTTGAGGCACTCCTTCTGGAGGTCTTCCCTGTTTTCCAAAGCTCCGAGGAAACCGCTGTCTCCGTCAATCCAGAATCCGGTCCAGCCTTGAGAAAGGAGAAATGCGGTGTTGTTTTCACATCCATTCCCAACCCCCACTTCCACGAAGATCTTGGTTGTCGCCCAATGCGGCGAAATATCTCATGGATAATACCGTCCTCCCCGTTTTGTGAGCACACCTGTGACTGGTAGCAGAGCAATCGTAGTGGATCTCCATAACGAGGGTGATCACGTAAATCGAAATCGAGCAGGCGAATCGTTTGGCTAGGTCGCAGGTAATTCTCAAAGAGGGAATTCTCAACGCGCGAGACATAATTCTCAACGTGCAAGAGCGAAGCCGTTATTTTGTGATGCTCACGCACGACCGCCTGAAGTTAACGAACGACCGGCAGGCGGCGGTAAAAGTTTGAGACGATTCTTCTCAGCATACCGGACTCCCGGCTAACGAGGATAAGATGAGCTACCGCTACCGAAAC
>CATPCN010000345.1 GCA_955652855.1 uncultured Chthoniobacterales bacterium
AGACAACGCTATGGACAGGTCGATTACAGCGAATAACCCCAAGGACGCCGGAGCGTGGAAATTAACGCGCCGGCAATATGGTAACTTTGAGGATATCGCCCAAGCGGTAGGGGCCGCAGGCCCATTGGCGGCCGAGGGCATTGTGACGCCGGCCAACCTACGGACGGCATTGGCAACCGGCGGCAACCGGAAGGCTTATGCGAAGGGCCAAGGGGACCTCGCGGAACTCGCCCGCGCTGGCGTTGGCGTCATGACCCCGCTACCGCAATCCGGAACTGCGCCGCGCCAATATTTCCGACACGCCGCTGAGCTAGCGGGGGGCGTGGGGGGCGCCCTCGTTGGAGGGGCACCTGGCGCCGCAGTTGGTCTTGGAGGTGCTCTTGCCGCGCCGGCGATCGCCGGACGAGCGTTAATGTCAAAGCCAATTCAGGGATATCTTGAAAACCAAGTTATGACTAAACTTGGACCATTCTCAAGGACCCGTGATGGAGCGAGGGCGCTCGCTGCGGCTATGACGGCGAAAGCCATCCAAGGCCAGCAACCATGACACGAAGGATGTCGCGAGAGCCGCACCGGCCAGCCCATAGAAAATATTCCCGTCGAACCAGCCGGATACGCCACAGAATATTAGCACCTGAAGAATCTTAAGGAATGCTTGCATGTCCTACCTTTGGCCAAGATCTGGAAATCCGACGTTTAGCGCAAATGGACAATTTGCGTCCGGCGCGCAAGCGTTCTTTTTCGTGGCCGAGACGACGACTCCTATCGTGGTCTTTAGCGACGCGGATCTCGTGCAAGCTTTGCCTGTGCCGGCCGTCGCGGATCAAAATGGCGTGTTTCCAAACGTGTTCATTCCATACGGTTCTTACGCCTTCCGGGTTCTGGATCAAAATGGCGTTCTGTTACAATACGCAGATGACGTAGACAATGCCGCGCCGGTCGTCAGCGGTGGAACCGGAATCTCCGTAACGCAGGATCAGCTTATTCAAACAGGAGATGCATTCTGGCGCCCGCGAGTCGGCATCATGCAGGGCTTCGTTCGCATGAACGGCAATACCATTGGGTCATCTCTCTCTGGCGCCACTGAGCTAGCCGCAACGGCCACGCAAAATCTGTATTCATTCCTATGGGGAAACTTCGCCGACGCCCTCTGCCCGGTTACGGGAGGACGCGGTGCAAGTGGAAGTGCGGACTTTACGGCAAATAAGCCGATCGGCATTCTTTCCATGCGCGGCAAGGGCGCGGCTGGCGTTGACGATATGGGCGCAACTGGCGCGGCGGTACTACAGGCTGTCACGACGTGCACCACGAACGGCACAACAACCGTTACCGTGGTCAGCGCTGCAGGGATTGCAGTCGGCGATAATGCAATCGTCAATGGGATTGCAGTTGGAACTGTCGTCTCAATCACTGGGACGACCGTGGTGCTGACAAGCGTTGCAGCCGGATCCGCCTCTGGAATATCGTTCCGGTCGTCAAGGTTCACCGACGCAACGGGTGCTGGTAATAGCGCGGGCGTGCAAAACGTGCTACAAACCCTTGATAATCTATTCCCACACGGTCATCCAGTGAATGATCCGTGGCATTCCCACTTGTACGATCAATCGGTGAACGGCCCTAGCGTCGCCGGCGGCGCCATTCAGGCGGCCAATACGGTGTTCGGGCAGCCGACTCAGGCGGCAGCTACGGGAATCACAATCGCAAACTCAGGCGGCGGAAACCCGATATCAATCCTGCAGCCGACAATGCTCGGAACCTGGTACATGAAACTCTGAGGGACAGATGAGGTATCCAATATATTGCGGTCTGCTAGCCGCGCCGATTGCCCTTGTTTCAGGAATCGCGTGGGCCGCAGAGCCGCCATGTCCGCCGCCGAACGACCCAGCGTTTGGATGTCTTACTCCAAGCGGAGCGGTTGTTGCAAACCACGATTACCAGGTAATATCGGGCTTGGATATTAACGTAGTCGCAACTGGGCAGCCTGGAATAAATACGAATGGCAAGAGTTTCGTAAAGATTTGCAGCGTTCGAATTCACCATTCAAACGGGAACAATGGTGGCTACGCTCCTGGTATTTATGTGAATGGCGGGAATGGTGTAGAAATTCACAACGCTAATATTGTTGACAACAACAATGTACGTGCTCAGGACTCTAATATAAAGTGCAATAATTCAGGCGGCTTATGGGTCGAAGGTACAAAGGTAACAGGCGGAGCGCGCGGGATTGAGCTACAGGGCTGCAACGATGCGACGCTACAAACGATTGAGGGCCATCAGATAAGCGGCGATCATGAGGCCAACGGCTCCGGCAACTTCGTGCAGTGGCTGAATTCCAGCAGGGGAGTTATTCAGGACTTCTATCTGACGAATCCAAACGTATCCCTTGATCAAGGTGGAACCAACGGAGACGGCGTCTCTGCGTACAAGAGCACAAATATTAAAGTGTCTAATGGAGTTGTTGACGGCCTATGGGGCTGGGCATCATGCGCTGTGCAGGATGACATCGGCACCACGAACATGACGGTTCACGACGTCACTACTTTTAACACGACGGACGGGGCGTTTTGCGTGTATGGCAGCGGTGGTAAAACAGCCAACTACGGGCCTAATCTGTATGCCGCAAATAATAGATGCGACTCAGTGCAAGGACCGCCAAGTTCCACTGTCGGATACATGTTCGTTGGGCCATGTAAGTCCGTGAGAGGAGGATGTTACCCTCCAGGCAGCAAGCCAAAGACTGGAATTTCGATGGCCGGGTCGTACTATGGCTGGCACGATTGCACGAATGGCGGCAGCCCTCCCTATTTCAACTTGCCAAACCGATTCACGCTCTTATCGGCCCCTCCAGTTAATAATCATATAGTCGCGAACGTATGCAAGACTGACTGGCAACCATAAATGTACATCATCAACTTCGATCAGGTGTCAGTTTCCGAGGCGTGGCGCGAGGATATCGCGGTGGTTGCGGCCGACGATCTTTCGCCGCTTGATGCGACGTTAGACGGTACCAGCCTAACGTTGCAGGTATGGGCGCGATCCTCCAGGGGTTATGGCGACCAGAGCCAGCGGCTAGGCTATTGGCCTATTCAAATCGGAAATGTGATAAACTTCAACCCGTCCATCAACGCGACTACCGGGGACGGATCTGGTCAACTTTCGCTTGTAAATGGCGTGCTTTCGATTAACATTACGCAGAGCGTAATGCAGCAATTGCTAGCTGGCTATTATCAGGTTGGCTGCACGGTAAAAAACGCCGATACGACGCGGCAGCTCTTCGTCGGGGTCTTGCCTCTCTACGATGGGGGTGTCTTCCCACAATGAGCAACATTCAGCTTAAGGTCCTCCCGCAGTTTCCAGCTCAGGTGAGCGGCGTCGCTCCGATCGTTGTAACGAAGAGCGGCCTGACATATACGATTAGTTACAGTGCAGCGGCAGGACAACTCGCGGTGAGCCAAATCAAGCAGCAGCTCATTGCAATCTCCCAGTTTGACGCAATCCTGGCGACCATCCCAGCTGATCCAAAGAGCACGGTCAATCAAATATGGACTGGTGGTGGCATGACGCAGATAACCGGGCCTCTATTGACTTCGATCTTCGCGACCCTTGGCTACAGCGCCGCACAGCAAACGACATTTAATGCTGCAGCTGCGCTGTTCCCGTTCTAAGGAGAACACACTATGGCAAAAGACGGCAGCTCTATGAAGGACAAGGACAGCTACACGAAGACGGCCCATAACGGGCCTAAGGACGGCAAGAAGGGCCAGGTTAAAAAGAAAAAACCCGGCAAGAAATAAGGATCAGAACAATGGCAAAAGGTGCAAGCACTAAAGGCTCGTTCCAGAAGAAGGGCACTGGCAAGTCATTCAGCCCTTAGATTAGCAGCGGCAAGGCTGGAGTGTCATCGATCGCGGTCGCCAAGGCGCCAAAGATCGATCAGGGCCGCTGTACGTGGAAGTCGAAGGG
>CATPCN010000346.1 GCA_955652855.1 uncultured Chthoniobacterales bacterium
CTCCATCTGGCCATTTCATTTTTTCGGCGGAGCGAAAAAGTTTGTGTGGGTCGTCGTTTTTCTTCAGGCGCAACCAGCGATTGTAACTGGCGGAATCCGGATCATCGACAAAGTAATCGTCCTCGGTTGTCTGACGATAGGGAAACAGAGATCCGCTTGGCGGCTGCGCCGAATAGCCGAATGCAGGTCCGAGCCAAAAAACGCCGGCGGGGGAACGTTTGTCGCCTTCCAGTTTTTGCGGATCGGATTTCGAATGTCGATCTAAGCCGACGCCCCAGCCGAGTCCACTCCCAAAGACGACTGGAATCGGCTTTCCTTCCGCAATCCATTGGCCGGAAGATTTTGAAAACCTCTGAAGCGTTCCGGTTATGCTCGTCCACGAACGCGCCGAAGCAACAAGCAGTTGCTGCGTTTCGATTCGCGCATCGGACGTCGGCGCGACAGTAAGATCGACAATTGCAATCAGCGTCGCGAGCGTCCCGAATCGAACCATGGCGGCGAGGGTGGCATAGGCAGTGGGCGAAGTTCAATCGCCCGGCGCGTTGACTTGATTTTGTTCGAACTTACTTTGCCGATACGCACCTTCGCGGAGCGCGCAATCGTGAAACGAATCCTTTTTGTCTGCACGGGAAACATCTGCCGAAGTCCCATGGCGGAAGGTCTTTTTCGTCGCATGCTCGGCAATCGCAAGGACATCGAGGTCTTTTCCGCGGGTGTACACTCCGTGCGAGGGCAACCGCCGAGTCTTTACGCGATCGAAGTGCTCGAACGCGAAGGCGTGGACATCAGTCAACTGCGCAGCGAACCGCTCACGGCGACGCTGGTCGATCGCGCCACGCACATTTTCGCGATGACCGGCGCGCATCTTGAAACGATCCACATGCTCTTTCCGCACGGCGCCGAGAAAGCATTTCTGCTGCGGGAATTTGAAGAGGCCGGCGCGACGGTGTGGCGTGATGTGCCGGATCCGATCGGTCTTGGGCACGACGTTTATGTGGAGTGCGCGGCGACAATTAAAAACGCTTTACCGAGCGTGCTCGCCTTCGTAGAACAAAGTGAACTCGCGGTGCCGATAAGCGCGCGCGGCAGCGGAGGTTCCTCGTATCGTATGGGAGATTTGCCGCCCCAAATTCAATCCGCCGCGACAAGATCGACAATTTCTGGCGGCGGAAGTTTGCGCAATGTCGATCCGGAAATTTTTGACGCGATCGCGGCTGAAGAAAAACGGCAGCGCGAAAATATTGAGCTGATCGCGTCCGAAAATTTCACGAGCCGCGCGGTCATGGAAGCGCAAGGCAGCGTGCTGACGAACAAATACGCGGAAGGTTATCCGAAGAAGCGCTGGTACGGCGGCTGCGAAAACGTCGATACAGCCGAACAGCTCGCGATCGATCGGGCGAAACGACTCTTCGGCGCGGAGCATGCGAACGTGCAACCGCACAGCGGAGCGCAAGCAAACATGGCCGTCTATTTCGCTGCGATTAAGCCGGGCGACAAAATTCTCACGATGAATCTTGCGCACGGCGGACATCTCACCCACGGCCATCCGGCGAATTTTTCCGGCAAGTTTTATCAGGTCACGCATTACGGCGTGGACGCGAAGACAGAGCAAATTGATTACGACGCGATGCAGAAACAGGCGGAGGAAGTGCGTCCCGTTATGATCACGGCCGGCGCATCCGCCTATCCGCGCCTGCTTGATTTTCCGCGGCTCCGAAAGATCGCTGATTCAGTGGGCGCGCTTCTTTTCATCGACATGGCGCACATCGCGGGCCTGGTCGCGGGCGGGCAACATCCCAGTCCGGTTCCGCACGCGCAATTCGTCACGACGACGACGCACAAAAGTTTGCGCGGCCCGCGCGGCGGCATCGTTTTGTGCGAACAACGTTTCGCGAAGGAAATCGATTCAATGGTTTTTCCCGGGATTCAAGGCGGCCCGCTCATGCATGTGATCGCAGCGAAAGCGGTTTGTTTTCATGAAGCGCTCCAACCACAATTTCGTGACTATCAACGGCAGGTCGTCGTCAATGCCAAGGCGCTCGCCGCCGGTCTGAGCAAGCATGGTTACCGCATCGTTTCTGGCGGCACCGATAATCACCTCATGCTTGTCGATCTTCGCCCGAAAGATCTGAACGGCCGCGACGCGCAGGAGGTTCTCGATCGCGCCAGCATCACCATAAATAAAAACGCAATTCCGTTCGACACTTACCCGATCTTCAAGCCGGGCGGCATCCGTATCGGGACACCGGCTGTCACCACGCGCGACATGAAAGAAGAAGAAATGCTCGAGATCGCCGACTTGATCAATGAAGCGCTCAACGGCCGCAATGACGCCGCCACTCTAGATCGTGTCCGTGACAAAGTGCGCGAGCTGACGCGCCGATTTCCATTGCCATCGTAGATAGTGAAAGAAACCTGCAAGGCTGCATCGAATCTCTCGTTAGGGACCGACGTTTTATGACGCATACGCGTGTACCGACTTATTTGTTCGCGCTCATTGCGATTATATTCGTCGCCAGCGCATCTGAGACGACTCTCAACAGTGTGCTACGAAATCCGCGCGCCTATCATCGCCATCGCGTTTCCGTTATTGGGGTAGCACGTGTCCAAGGGGAGTCGTTTGTTCTTTACGCTTCAGACCACGACGCAACGACGTTCGCGAAGCCATCAAGGGCAATTTCTGTAGCTCAGCGAATCGACGGACCACGGCTCGATCAGTTAGATCGACGTTGAGTGAAGCTAACTGGTTTAATCTACGCCAATCGACATGGTATGTGGAATTACCCCTGTGAGCTCTTGCTCGAGCGAGCGATACTAATCGAGGACAAGCGATGATCGAGTGGAAGAGGTATTGCGGCTGTGTGGTAAGTTCCATTTTCATCTTACATAATTCGCGGCGATCTGTGTAATCTTCCGCCGGTCATGAATCGGGCGGGCGATCAACAGCAAAGCAATCCGTTGCGCGAAGGATTATCGACGCGCGCCGTGCCGCAAGCGTGCAGCGTGGTCATTTTCGGCGCGACCGGCGATCTCACGCACCGAAAATTAATTCCCGCTATTTATAATCTCGCCGCTGATGGCGAATTGCCGCCGGCCGTCAACGTGGTCGGCTTTGCCCGTCGCGAAAAAAGCGATGACGACTTCCGCAAAGGAATGGAAGAAGCGACGCGAAAATTTTCGCGGCAAAGTGTGCGCGACGAAATTTGGAAAGGGTTCGGCCAATCGCTTTTCTATCATGAAAGCGAATTCGGTGATGAGAAGGGCTATAAAACTCTGGCACAACGACTGGACAAGATCGACAAAGAACGCGGGACACGCGGCAATCGGTTGTTTTACCTCGCGGTCGCGCCCGATCAGTTCGAGCCGATCCTGAAAAATCTTAAGGCCGCCGGTTTAAACGAAGCACGCGAAGGCAGTTGGGTGCGCGTCATTGTGGAAAAACCGTTCGGCACCGACCTCGGCTCCGCGCGCGAGCTCAACCGCGTGGTACACAGTTCGTTCGCAGAAGAACAAACGTATCGCATCGATCATTTTCTCGGAAAAGAAACGGCGCAGAACATTCTCGTGCTGCGTTTCGCCAACGCGATCTTCGAGCCGCTTTGGAACACGCGTTACATCGATCATGTGCAGATCACCGCGGCGGAAACGCTCGGCGTGGAAGGCCGCGCCGGTTATTACGAAGGCGCCGGTGCGTTGCGCGACATGGTGCAAAATCATTTGCTGCAACTGCTCTGTCTTGTCGCGATGGAAGCGCCGACCGATCTCGGCGCCGACAGTGTGCGCGATGAAAAAGTGAAAGTCGTGCGCTCTCTCCGTCGTTATTCGAGCAAGGACGTTGCGACGGAAGTTGTGCGCGGTCAGTACGCCGAAGGTGCGATCGGCGGAAAATCGGTCATTGGTTATCGCCAGGAAAAAAATGTCGATCCGAAATCGATGACCGAAACGTTCGTGGCGCTGCGCTTAAACATCGACAACTGGCGCTGGGCCGATGTGCCGATTTACATGCGCGTCGGGAAACGGCTGCCGAAATCCGGCACGGAGATGTCGGTGCATTTCAAGAAAGCGCCGTCCGTTTTGTTCAACAAAGAAGTGGAAATGCTCGATCAAAACGTGCTCGTCATTCGCATTCAACCGGACGAAGGAATTTCGCTGCGCATGCAGGCGAAAATGCCGGGCACAAGTTTCCGGATCGAGCCGGTGAAGATGGATTTTCATTACGGGACATCGTTCGGTAAAGCGAGCCCGGAAGCGTACGAACGACTCTTGCTCGATGCGATGAGTGGCGACGCCACGCTCTTCGCGCGGCGTGACGAAGTGGAGCAAGCGTGGGCATTCATCGACGCGATCGAAGAAGCCTGGCATGCGAAAAAAGATGCGCCGGGATTGTTTTTTTATCCGGCCGGCTCATGGGGACCGGAGGAAGCCGACGCCTTGCTCGCGCGCGACGGTCACGTTTGGCGAAGATTTTAAATTTTATGCCAGCGACCGCGAATGTCATTCTGAGCGAAGCGAAGACCGCTTTTGCGGGTAGCGGGGCAGAGGGCTACAATCTCACAAACTTTGATCTGCGCTATTTGCGGAGCGACGTCGCACGTTGCTTGCGAGATCCCTCGCATCCGCTCGGGATGACAACGCTTATTTCGGCTGCACTCGAAAGTTATGCCCGCGCAAACTGAAACTTATGCGCCCGGCATGTCGGTGGAGGTCGACAAGATCGACAAAGAATTAAAAAAACTTTGGGCGCAAAGCGGAGACACGATGACGCGCGCGTCGCTCATCAATCTCGCAGTTTACAGCGAAG
>CATPCN010000347.1 GCA_955652855.1 uncultured Chthoniobacterales bacterium
GATACGCTGGGGCGCGTTGCCGATGTACCTGGCGGGTTTGTTTTTCTTGATCCTGACGAAATTCATGGGCTCGAAAGTTTACGGCGCGCGCAGCTGGCTTCACTTGGGCCCGATTAATTTTCAACCCGCGCAGCTTGCCGTCGTCGCCGGGATCATGGTGCTCGCTTTGTTTCTCAGCCAGTTCCGCCAGATGCATCCGATGCTCCGCCTGCTGCTTTGCGGCGCGATCGTCGCCGCTCCGTGTCTCTTGATCTTGATGCAACCAGACCTTGGCGAAGTGATTATTTGGGCGCCGGTTTTGCTCGCGCTCCTTTTCGTGGGCGGAATTCCCCTGCGCTATCTCATTTGCATTCTGCTCATCGGCATCGCGTTTATTCCGATCGCAGTGAACCTCGGGCTCAAACCGTATCAACAGGAGCGCATCACCGCTTTTATAAATCCCGATATCGATCGGCAGGGCGCGGCGTGGGCGATCAATCAATCGCTTATCGCGATCGGTTCCGGCGGCTGGTCGGGGAAGGGATTCAAGGCGCCCAATACGCAGATTGAACTCGGGTTCTTGCCCGCGACTGCGGTGCACAACGATTATATTTTTTCCGCAATCGGTGAGCAGTGGGGATTTGTCGGCGGCATATTTTTGGTCGGCGCATTCGCCTTACTTCTCTTGACCTGCCTTTTCGTGGCCTACTTTGCCGGCGATCAATTCGGGATGCTGCTGTCGATTGGGATTTGCGCTCTCATTTTCACGCACATTTTTCAAAACGTCGGGATGACGATTTCGCTTTTGCCGATCACCGGCGTGCCGCTGCCATTGATCAGCTACAGCGGCTCGTTCGTGTTGATGATCATGTTCGGCCTGGGCATCGTGAACAGCGTTTGGGTGCATCGAAGAGTGCCCGCGCGCTAACTCGACTCGGTTTACTTTCCGTCGTCGCGAACCTAAAGTCGCCGCGCTGCATGGAAACCGATTACAGGGTCAAGCTGGAGATTTTCGAGGGTCCTCTCGATCTTTTGCTTTACCTGATCAAGCAGGACGAACTCGACATTTACGAAATCTCGATCGAGCGAATCACGCGGCAATACCTCGAATATCTTCAGGCCTTCAAGGAGCTGAACATCGACATTGCCGGCGAGTTCGTCGTCATGGCGGCGAACCTGATTTACATGAAGAGCCGCAGCTTGCTCCCGGCCGACCAACAGCCGCCCGATGAAGACGCGGATGAGGATGATCCACGCTGGGATTTGATTCGGCAGCTTATTGAATACAAGAAGTTCAAAGATGCAGCCTCGCAATTACATGTGCGGGAGCTCGAGCAGGAGAAAATTTTCGGACGAATCGGCAGCGGGCCGATTGCAATCGAGAACGCGCCGCTTCGTTTGGGTGAAGTCGGCATTTTTCAATTGATCAACGCCTTCCAAATCGTGATCAAACGAGTCGAGGCACGTGAAGATTTGCGCGAACTCTTCGGCGAACACTTCACCGTGTCGGACAAGATCGACATGATTTTACATCGGCTTTCCGAAGGAACTTCGGTGCTTTTCTCGGAGTTATTCGCCGCGATCGCATCGCGCGTCGAGATCGTCGTCACATTTCTCGCGCTCCTCGAGTTAATCCGGCTCAAACAAGTCCGCGCGACGCAGGCGAGCACGTTTGACGACATCGAGATCGCGTCTATCGCAGGGTAAAATGCTTTCATGCCGCGAATATTGATCGCCGGCTGCGGTTACGTTGGAGAAGCGACTGCCGATCTTTTTCATGGAGCCGGCTGGCAGGTGGAAGGATGGACAGCTTCAAAGGATTCGGCGGAAAAATTATCCACGAAGCCGTACTCGATCCGCGCGGTGGACATTTCCGATCGCGATCAGCTGTCGGCTTCCGCAGAAGATTTTGATGCGGTGATTCATTGCGCGAGCACGCGCGGTGGGAATGTCGATCGTTATCGCCGCGTTTACCTGGACGGTGCGCGCAACCTCGTAGCTCGGTTTACAAGATCGACAATTTTGTTCACAAGCAGCACGAGTGTTTATGCGCAGAAAAATGGCGATTGGGTTACGGAAGAAAGTGCGGCAGAGCCGCAACATGACACCGGAAAGATTTTGCGAGAGGCCGAGGATTTCGTCCTTCAGCATGGCGGCATCGTCGCTCGCCTCGCTGGAATTTACGGCCCGGGACGTTCGTCGCTTTTGCGAAAACTCCTTGCGGGCGAAGCGCAGATCGATGCTGCGACCGCGCTCTACATCAATCAGGCGCATCGGGACGACGTCGCGAGCGCGGCGTTCTTGCTTTTGAATCGCAAAATTAAATCGCAAATGCGCGCCGATGCCGAGCCGGCCATTTTCAATGTCGCGGACGACCGGCCGATTCTGGAACGGGAATGTTACGAATGGCTCGCTGCGCATCTGCATCGTCCGCTGCCCGGCGCAACGGTTTCGCGTCCCGCGCGCAAACGTGGCGACAGTAACAAGCGCGTGAGCAACGAGAAGTTACGCGCCTTTGGTTGGGAGCCGCGTTACCCGTCATTCCAGATCGGGATGTCGGAGAGCATTCTTCCGAGCTTTGAGCGCCTCGGTGCCTGAATCGCCGGCTCAATATTCCAAGAACGGAGTCAGATTTACCGGTATGGAAGCTGCTCAGAAAAAATCATGCGCA
>CATPCN010000348.1 GCA_955652855.1 uncultured Chthoniobacterales bacterium
CTCGAATGTTGTCAGTTTGAAGTGTCGGCGACAGGCCGCGTGCTGGATTACTGGTCGCTCAATTGTTGTCCCGACAAATCAAGACGTAAGTGTTGATTCTATGTCTGAAAAAGCTCTCTCAGATCCCGAAGATGTTCGAGCCGCAGTGCGCGAGCGCTATGGCGCAATCGCGCGTGACCGGGGACAGCGTTCTGCAAGTTGCTATTCTCCGAAGGGCGCGCCCGCAGCAAGTTGTTGCAGCGATGTCGGCGGCAACGGTGATGCCGCCGCGCTTCTCGGTTACTCCGAGGAAGAGGTAGCCGCCGTGCCGACGGGGTCTGACCTCGGACTCGGTTGCGGCACTCCCTTATCGGCCGCCGCGCTCCAACTTGGCGAAGCCGTTCTCGATCTTGGCAGCGGAGCAGGCTTCGACTGCTTCCTCGCTGCGCGCGAGGTCGGTCCCTCCGGCAAAGTGATCGGCGTGGACATGACGATCGATATGGTGGTGAAAGCGCGCCGCAACGCGATGGCGGGCAGCTATCGACACGTGGAATTTCGCCTTGGCGAGATCGAGCATTTGCCGTTGGCGGATGCGTCGGTCGATGTCGTCATCAGCAACTGCGTGATCAATCTTTCTCCGGATAAGCCACAATTATTTCGCGAAGCCTTTCGCGTTTTGAAGTCCGGCGGCCGACTGGCGATTTCAGATGTCGTCACACCAATTGAGTTGCCCAATGAAATCAAACATGACCTCGCGTTGCATACCGGTTGTCTCGCGGGCGCTTCCCTCATGAGTGAGTTGCAAGCGACGCTCGAACGGTGCGGCTTCGAGAAAATCCGCATTGCCCCGAAAGCGGAAAGCCGGGAGTTCATTAAGGATTGGGCTCCAGGTGTGAAGCTAGAGGATTACGTAGTCTCGGCTGTGATCCAGGGGGTGAAGCCGTGAACGTCACGCTTGTCATACCCGGATTTAATTCTACCCAACAAGCACTTGCCGAGATCGAGAAAGAATCCCTTTTGACCAGTTCTGGCTGCTAAGAAAATTTCATCGCTGAAAGCTTTCAGATCAAGCGCAGCGAGCTTCGCGATCTTACGCCAGTTCAATCCTTCCGCTGTCTTCTTGTCGAAAGCTTCATGCAGGGCACGAAGCTTCTTGAGTTTCAAAGCTTCCGGCCTGTGTTTAGCAGGCAGGTCATCAGGCAGGAGGTCATCACGCTTCCTGGATTTAACTTCCAGGGAATCACGCACTGCTAATTGTATAAGGTCAGCAGTCGAGGTCGCCTCTGCTTCGTTCTCGTTTTTCATTTGCTGGGTTCTCAATGGTCCGTGAATGCACGCGTACGCTTCATTTGATGCCAAGTCCCACCCCCCCACCTTGTGTGAAACTATACGTGTACTTAGCACCTTGCTTGGTTCTAAGGCTTGGTGCTAAGTTATCTTGTGTGAAGTTATACGTTATCCACCTCCCTCTTTAGTCTCCCTCCTCCTTAGCCTTGATCTTGTGTGAAACTATAAGCTAGCAAATCGCGCCGCAAGTTGCCGCGTCATCAGGTGTGGCCTGCCTTATTGTGATCTTCATGGGAATTGATTCGGCTCCCTAGTCGACCACGATTGGTTTGGTCGCTTCCGCGAGCATCTCATCGAAGCGCGGGTCACCGCGCAATGAATCGAAGATGGGATTGATCTTGATCTCAAACACAAACCAATTGCGTTCCTCGGTGGCTTTCGCGAGCCAGGCGAAGGCTTGTTCCTTGTCGCCCAGTCGGAGGTAGGCCATCACGTAATCCCTCGCTGGGACGTAATCGCCACGCGTAGCTTTTACATTCAACCGTTCGAGTCTCTTTTGCGCCAGCGCTCGGACCGCCGCGTCAAAGCCTGATGCGGCGTAAATGCTTTGGATAATCGATGCCAGTTCGTGTTCGCCGCTCAAGGTCAAAGCTTTGCTCCATTCGTCAATGGCCTCGCTCTGCATTGCCTTTTTCTCATAAACGTCACCAATCCATTCATGCGCCTCCGCGTAATTGGGATCCAGCTCCAGTGTCTTGAGAAATTGGTCGATAGCGCGGTCATACTGACGGATAAAGAACAAAATCCTCCCCCAATACAGACTGAACCCGGGCGAAAGAGGATCTAACTCACTGCCGCGCCGCATTTCGGCAAGGCCCTCGTCGTCGCGTCCGATCAAAACCAAACAAAAGCCGTAGTGATAATGGATGTCGGCAGAGTTCGGATTCACTTCGATCCCGCGATGCCATTCGCGTTCGGCGCCAGGCCAATCGCGATAGGAGTATAGCTCCATGGAAGCCAGCGCGTCGTGCGGCTCAGATAGCGAGGCGTCCAAGGCCAGTGCTTTCTTGGCAGCTGCTTCGGACTTCGGCCAGTTCTCATCAGGCGGAAGGAGGCCCTCGGCCGCCGCCAAGGCGTAATAGACTGCGAGACCAGAGTATGCCAGCGCATACGATGGGTCGAGATCAATCGCCTGTCGAAAGTAATCGCGACTCTTTTCGTATCCCGGTCCGTGGAATCTGCTC
>CATPCN010000349.1 GCA_955652855.1 uncultured Chthoniobacterales bacterium
AAGCGAAGCAGTCTTCGCCTCAATCTCCCCAATCGTCTCTTCCGGCGCTTGCAGAATTGCTGCGTAAGCTCTCAGAACAGTAACAAGGCGGTTTGTTTGTTTCACAAATTCGTCCATTCAGCGTGACCCTCCATGGTCACGCTGATATTTAGACGTTGACAGGGCCGCTGTTCCGATCCACGCTAAATGTAGTCATGCCCCGCCAAAAGATGATTGCACCGTTGCCCGAGACTTTGGGCGCATCCCAGAGCGACCGCTTCAAGCGATTCGCCAGCGCCATCCTTGCCGTTCCGAAAGCGGAGATCGAGACGCCGGAACAAACGATAGCACGGCTCCAATCCGAAAAACGGAAGATTGAACGTAACATTGCTACGGTGCGACGGGCGAAGGCCAAACCAAAGGCGAAACCGAAGCCATGAAGTTGATAATCATCGGCACTGACCATGAGCTTCAAGACTGCGATGGGTACTTGAAGAACCTTGTTGCCGAACTCACTGAATCTGAACAGGTCACGTTGATAGGTGAAGAACACGCTTTTCCTTCGATGAGTGTCGCTCGACAGATAGCTCACTCCAAGGAAATACCTTGGGTCCAAATCGACATGAATACTGCGCAACGACTAAATGCTGGTATCGACGGGATACTGTTTAACCGAATGCAGATTCGCTACGAGCCAGATGGTTCGGTAACGCAACTGCTCAGATATGCTCCGAAAGAGGACGGCATACGAGAGAACTTTTGGCTTGATCGAATTGCGGAGCACACAAAAGGAACCGCTCTGGTAGTCTGTGGAGCCTTACACGCACGAAAACTAGATGAGAAGGCGCACCGAAGAGGTCATGACACCAAGTTGTTCTTCTACCCTGAGACTCCTGGGTCACAGTTTTGGGTATCGATAATGCCAGAATTATTTTGATCCGATTTCGGGGCGGATGACAGCCCTCACTGTCTGTACGGATTTGGCTTGGTCTGCTCCGTTTGTTTCAGCGACTCTTTCGAGTGGAAAGACACTAGTTCAAGTTGTCCTTGATGATTAAACTCGATGCGCTCAAATGCTATTATCTGTGTTCCGTCGGGTGCATTCCACATGACTCTTGATCGTTCCCAATGCGCTCCGTAAGCGTTCCCGTAAGGGACCATCTCGACTTTGGATGGCTTGCCGTAGGTTTGCGTTAGCAAGGTGATCTCTTCCAGAAAAGCAGGAACAATTTCCGGGTGACGTGCTATTCCTTCTTCGGAATAGAGTTTGTAGATTGCATTCCAGTCTGGAGTAACGGTCACTGCCGAAAGTCTTCCGTCGGCAAACTTCCAGGTGTATTCCCTGCTGTTAGTTTTCGTAACAAGCGTGTCGTCCTTGCCATTCTTGATGTTCTGCTCTGGGGTGACCATAGCAATAGTACCCTGCCACTTTCCATCAACGGAGTACTCCGCAACTGTTCCATTAGTGAACCTCCAACCGAATGTGTGTCCGGTCTGGTTGGTGGTGTAAAAGTCCCCGTGTCCGGTGTCCCGCATTGCCGAGAGCTTCTTGCATACGCCTTTGAAGTCCATGCGATTGTCACGCCGATTGTGTTTTCCGCAGATGTAGCTTAGGTCAAGTTGATTGAGTCTAAGCCACTCGGAAAACGTCTCGCCTAAACGATGTGGCATAATGTCGGTCCCTAGACCGGCCTCACTATAGGAATCCCTCGCTTGGGGTTCGTGTTCGTGCCATTCCTGCACCGTCTCATTGATTTGGTGTTTGCCTATGCGGGTTGGCGTTAACTGCCCGAACATAAGAGTAGCGAAAGCCAGTAGCGATAGTACGTAGCGTATCATTGCGAAGATCCTCATCGTACTCCACAATCCGAAACGGGCTTTCCCGTCACCTGCTTGTACGTCAGCCGCTTTCCAGCACAACCCCGGACGACCGATCTGAAGCGGCCAGCATCGCCGTGCTCGTCTTTCCGCTCATTGTAGCGAAACGCCTGTTCGTCTAGGTAGCGGAACAGATGAAATGGTTCAACGCTGACATACGTGCCCTTCAGCGTGCGTTTCAAGAGACTCCAGAAGTTCTCAAGCCCGTTCGTGTGGACATGGCCTTTCACGTACTCTACAGCGTGATCTACAACCTGATGCACGTATTCGGGATTCAGACCTTCATACGACTTCAACGCATCGGTGAATACTTCAGCGCCGGGTTCAACGTGTTCCCGAACGTGGCCTTGTAGCGACCTCTTCTTTTGACTTCCATGAACGGTCGCCCGAACTTTCCCACCACGTTCCAGGACGCCAACCACCATCGTTTTGTCCTTGCCGCCAGTGCCAGTGATCTTCTGTTCACGAACCCACTTGTGCATGTTCCGTGCTTTGCCGCCGATGAAGGTTTCATCAACTTCCACTTGTCCAACGGCTTTTTCAAAGGTCCCGGTCTGCATTGCCAGTCGGATGCGCTGGAGCATGAACCATGCGGTCTTTTGGGTCACTCCAATCCCACGATGGAGTTCCCATGAACTGATCCCGTTCTTGTCACTTGCGATCATCCACATGGCGGTAAGCCACTTGTCGAAGCCGATTGCGGAATCTTCGCAGACCGTCCCAACCTTCGGAGAGAATTGCTTGCGACAGGATTTGCACTTCCATCCACGTCGGCTAGGAGTGTAGAAGTTCTGTTTTGAGCCACACCACGGGCAAACCGGACCATCCGGCCAACGAAGGGCGGCAAAGGCTTTGGTTGCGATATCTAAATCAGAATAGTAGCGAATTGCTTCCAGCAGGGTTTTCGGTTCAGTCGGGAGTTTTTCGGTGCTACTGGCGCTCTCCATGCTTCAAGTATAGCTGGTTGCGTCAAGTATGTCAATACCCAATTATGGGTAGCAGCTTATGGAGGAACAGCAGCATAACGACAAGCGCGAAGAATCATTCTGACACAGACGAAGAAAAGCGGCGCACATACGGAGGTGTGCGCCGCTAGGATCCTGGGGAGAAGAAACCAGGTTACGAGCGAACGGATTTACGTTTGATCATTCCCAACGCCACAAGTCCCGCGCCCAGCAGACCCAGGGACGCCGGTTCCGGCGTAGCGTTGTCGGTAGAATTCCGCGTGTAGATGGTCAACGTCTCGGCGCCCAGCCGTATGATATTTCCACTTGTTTGCGTCGCGGTGACGGCTAGAGATCCTCCGTTCAAGAGGCTGAAATCAACCGCGGGGAAAGTGAAGGAGAACGGGATGATTACCGTGCCGGTGTCACAGGCCGCAAGGGGTGCGCAACTGGCGAACAGTATTCCCGCAGCCTTTAGATCCACTCCGGCGGTATCGGGAAACTGAGAGTTTCCAAATGTGCCGGTCAGCGTGGCCGAGGTAATTTGCTGGCCCACGGGGATGGTGTAAGTGAACGTGCCAACGTTCAGCGGC
>CATPCN010000350.1 GCA_955652855.1 uncultured Chthoniobacterales bacterium
GACTAGCCTGCTCCGCAGGTTGGTCGTTTGACTGGAGGCCGTCTCGAATGAGAACACAACCCGATTCCGCTTACGGAGCCGAGGAGAAGCCGGAAGCACTGCTGGTCGCTGCTATCGAGGACCAGACAGAACGCTACGCGGCAATCCAAAGGCTCAATCACGCTATCGAGGGCGATTTCATCCGACCTGCCCTCGTTCAGAAGGCAATCCGAGTTCTTGTCGAACAAAACACGATCTACGAAGCCATCTGGCAGGAGATCGCGATGGCGTTCGGCACGTCCGTCGCCATCAAGGAACGTTTCGGGGTTGAAGCCACGCCGGTCAGCGGCTTACCAGCCGCTCAAATTTCGCTCTTCGAGAGCACAAGGAGAATCGTATGACCGCTAGTTACAAAACACTTTTAGTGGCGCGTGAGTCTGTTGCTTCATCGCCGCTCAACCCGAGGACCATTTACAACAACGACAAGATTCAGCAGATGGCCGTCAGTATGCAATCAAACGGCGTCGGCATTATCTCGCCCCTGATCGTGCGCCCGTTCAACGGAAGTGGGCGATGGGAAATCATCGCCGGGGAATGCCGCCTCCGCGCCGCCGCCTTGGCCGGACTGGAACAGGTGCCGGTGATGGTCCGGTCGCTAGAGGACGCCGCCGTCCTTGAAATCATGATGACCGAGAACGTGCAGCGAAACGATCTGCATCCCTTGGACGAATCCGCAGGCTACGACCGGATGCTCAAGAACGGCTCCACGGTCGATACCATCGCCGACCGCATCGGCGTTCCGAAGACCCGCATCTACAAACGGCTGCAACTGCTGCAACTCATCCCGGAACTTCGAGACCTGTTCTTACGGGACGAAATCCCCGAAGGACATGCCTCGATGCTCGCCCGCTTGCAGCCGAGCGAACAAGCCCTGACGCTTACCACGGACGGCGCACTCTTTCATCGGAGCTCCAACTGGGATGGCACGAAGCATCAGACCGTCCAAGGCCCACCCGAAGTGCAATCGTTGGGGCACCTTCGCACGTGGATCGAAACCAACATCTACCTCGACCTCGGGACTGCGGCGTTTGCAACTCAGGATGCCGATTTACTTCCCCCGGCGGGTGCGTGCTTGGGCTGCCAGAAACGCACCGGAGCAAACGCGCTGTTGTTCGATGACGTGCGCAAAGGTGACCACTGCCTGGACCGCTCCTGTTTCCAGGCGAAGCTCGGAGCGCACATTTCCCGCGCCGAACGGAAGGCGGTCGAAAGCGGAACTCCTCTGATCCGCATCAGCCGTGCCTATGTCAATCCAGCCGAGGCCAAGGAACTAAATGCTCTCAACACCAGCGACTACAGCCTGATTAGCGGCAGGAAAGACAAATGTCTCTCCATGACCAACGCCATTGTCGTCCATGGGCAACAGGTGGGCCAGACCGTCCGAGTATGCAATGACGCCGCTTGTCCGCAGCATGGGCGCAAGCACGGCACGGGGCGGGTGAAACCGTCTCTTGCCGAAGTAACCGCGCGGAAAGAAACTATCGCTTCCGAGCGGATCGAGCGCGAGACTCGCCGCGCGATCTTCACAGCGGTTGTGGAGAAAGCCCCGACCAAGCCAACAACTGAGTTTCTCCAAACAACCGCCGCGGCCCTTCTCGAAGCCATGCCGCACGAATACGCAAAACAACTCTGCGGCCTACTCGGTCTCACGCCGGAGAAGGTGCAGGACTATGTCAGCTTCGGAAACACCCTGGTGAGTCACCTGAAGAAGCAGACCACCGACTCAGCGCTCATCCGGTTCATTCTGGCGTGCGCGATCAATCCGGACCTGACGCACCGGCAGCACACCGGACGCCCGAACAGCCTGGACCAGTGGGCCAAAGCGCTCAAGGTGGACACGACCGCCATCCGCAAGCGCGTGGCCGTCCCCATTGAGAAGAAACTGAAGGCATGGAAGGGGCTGAATGTGCTGCCTCGTCCCGCCGACAAACCACCATCGACAAAATCCACTCGCAAGGTCAAGGGATCGAAGCGGCGTCTGGCCCTCGTTAAGCGCGGCTGACCCAACAGCGGGGTGAGCTTCAGATGGCTCACCCCGCAACCTCCTCGCGCCTCCCCCGTCCCCCGTCATTTCCGTCCTTGTACTTTCCTTCCGACAGCGCCCCCTCTGTGACTACGCTGCGTTCCTCAAGCTCACTTCACAACGGTCACCGCACCGCTGACACCGGACCGTGCCTTTCGCATTCCTACCAGCTCGTCACAGTGCGAGTCTTGCTTGAGAGGTGCATAGATCGTCTTCGTACCCTTATCATTCGGGCGCCGCTTCAAGGGAATTCCTGCGCCCTGGCGGGACTGCGGGATTCTGCTTCGGCTTCGAGCCGCCGTGCCGGTTTCCGGTCGCTCCCCAAAAATCATTGCTACGCTCGCTTGCTTCAAACGATGTCTTTTACGCGCTCACCAATGTTTTCCGGGTCCCCCCAGAAAAAGCATCCCTTGCCCTTGGGAGCAGTCCCTCTTGCTTTTGGGCGTCCCCGAATGAAACGGGCACATGGAGATTCAAAACATGTACCTCAACCAGACTCAACTCATCGGCTACCTCGGCAAGGATGCGGAGACACGCCAAACTCGAAGCGGGATCGCTTACACGATTCTGTCCGTCGCAACGAACAGCCGTTGGAAGAATGGCACCGCTGCGTCGCCTGGGGCAAGCTCTCGGCATGGACGGGCACTCTACTGAAGGGCGCACACGTCCACATCGCCGGTCAACTGCGTAGCCGCGAGTATGACAAAAAGCTGAAGAGCGACCGCAACGACGTCACAGTCAAAGTGCGCGTGTGGGACGTGCGAGTGGACCAGGTCCTACACCTGAATCGCACGAGGCAGGCCGACGCGGAGGAAGCGGGGGCAGGAGCGCCCCCGCCCGGCGGAGCCGCAAACGACAACATTCCTTTTTAGGCGCGGAGCGCGCCTCCAGTCCTTCCGGGGCTTCGGCCCTGGGAGGGTCCGCCAACGAGCAATATCTCGATGCGCCTCGCTAATGTCAGTCCGCTCGATCAGCTTCACAGCGGGCTGTGATGGCCGCTTGACTGTGGGGGAGAAGAAAGGCAAGCTCTTCTTTCGGTTGATGCAGCAGGCGGTCGCCATTCCTTCCGCTACCTACGAAAACATGGTCCAAAAGGCTGGACCGGCACATCACAAGCTGTAGTGGTGTGCTGAGTCAAGGGGATATCCACTCGCGATAAATATGGCATGAGCAAGTTTGTTATCGTTGTTTTCATTCTGAGTTGCGTATTCCTGTCACTCTCGATCGCCCTGGCCGACGACCCGCGGTATGTGATCACGGAACCGCAATTCGGAAAGATTAGGGGCGGCGGACACCTGGAGATGCCGTGCGACCTAGATGGTGATCAGACTTGCAGCCAGAAGGACTTTGATCAGTTTCGACGAATTCGTGGCAGGTGCAGAGGGGATACCGAGTTTGACATGGTCAGCCGTTTTGCCGGTAAGAAAACTTCGATCGGCGAACGCTTCGATATCGATAAGGACGGCTGCATAACATGTAAAGACTATCAACTGTGGTTGCGGGAGATCGTAAGACAGGCCGCCAACCTGAAGAAGGCCAGAGCTCCAGTTGTGCCGGAGTGCCTAGAACAAAATTAGCTCTGTTCGTATCGCAGACGGAAACGCCGAATTGCAAATGAGAGCGCGATCAATCCAGATATGACAAGCATGACAGTTTGTGGCTCTGGAACTTGGGATTCAATATGACCGCCACCAGTAGGCGTGCCGAATCCGTCGATTGTGATCCCATACTGCCGTGTGTCAACAGGTCCGGCTGCGACCAATGGGCCTATTAGAGGATAAACTTTAGCAAGAAGGGGTACCATCGCGGTGCTTCCTTCATCTACAGATAGCGTGCCGACAGTTTCGATAGTGAAGAAGTCGCGGTCTAAATACGGATCACCAGTAACATTTGGAGTAAACGTGAAGTCAATCGTGAATTGACTCGGAAGATAAGCGAAGCCCGATCCAGAAGAAACCGCGCCGACTCCAAGTACAACGCTTGTTGCTTCTGTCCCTCCTTTAGTGGCCCCATTTGCCAGGTAAAGAGTGCCAATCTGGAATCGAGCACCGTCTGGGCCAACGTCTATTATGGGGTTGAATGAAAGACCGATGAAAGAAACGACTGTGGGATCACCGGCACCGTTATAGAAAGTGTTCGTTCCGACGCCGCTGCAAACGCAACTGGCCGGATTCGGAAATGCGAACAAACCGTTGGTGATCGGAAGCGTTGCTGCGCTGAGCGAAGGGATTGCAAAGGATACTCCGAAAATCAGAAGAGCGGCACGACGCCAGTAGTATTCTCTCATGGTGATATCTGTTGAGTCTACCAAATGGCTGGAGGATGCTTGTGGGTTCTAGGAGATGTGCAAGACGCGCATAAGGACCACATGTCGATTTTATACCGTAACCACGGCGCAACTGGGCACCAGCGACCTCTCCTGCCAAGATGGAGTATGCCGTGACAGAAAACAGCGCCAGGCGTAGAATGGCTTGGTAGTATCGAAACAGGGAACCTATCTATGACCGTCCAACTCAATTTGCCGACAGACGTGGTCGAGCGCCTCACCGAAGAGGCGCGTCAGAAGGGGCTTTCCCTGGACGCATATCTTTTACAGACCATCCTTCACAAAGCCCCGAATGGAGCTCCGCTCACCGACGATGCAACCGGCCGACATGAGTCCACACTCACCGCCGAGGAGCGGGTCCGGGCAATTGATGAGTTCTTTGCAGAGGTGGACCGTGATCCCCCTTCAGGCGTTGAGCCGCTACCCGAAGAAGCCTTGAGCCGCCGAAATCTTTACGACGACCGTCGGAACCAACTCTAAATTGAACTACCTCATCGATACGAACATTCTTGTTCGCACAGTGCACCACGAAGATCCGGCATCCAGAACGGGCCCGTAGCTCCATTAGAAAACTAGCGGAGAGGCAACACCAGCTCTACATTCTGCCTCAGAACACTGCGGAGTTTTGGGCTGTATGCACGCGACCGAAGGGAGTAAGGAGTAACGGGCTTGGCTATCCTGTCTCCAGGGTCGAGCGCTACATTGCGCGTTTCGAGTCCCTCTTTACGGTCCTCTTTGAGACGAGCCATGTCTACCGAGAATGGAAGCGGCTTGTTGCCGCCCATTCCGTCAGCGGTCTGGAGGTCCATGATACTCGGCTCGTTGCGGCCATGCTTGTCCACGGTATTGAAAACATCGTTACGTTCAACACAGATGATTTCAGGGGCTACTCAGGTATCAACATCCTTCATCCGGCGAATATCTGAACCACCCTCTCGCATCGAACGAAAACCGCGCCGAATCGGGCGAGCGGCAACTTCAATCCTGACCTTCTGCACGTCAGTTCGGGAGGGCTCCGGCCGATGTCATCGTGGCAGCGACCAATGCAAGGCATCTCTCCTTGTTTCCTCCGGCAAAGCGCTGGGAAGACATAGTGTTGGTGGCGGAAGGCGTATTCGTCTGGATTCCACACCGATTCTGGCGACCTAGACTCCCACGATTGATAGCCGAGGCTATTGACTTAGCCCGAGGTTGTTGATACATCACGCCACACCTCGTGCCTATGAAAAGTTGCTTCTTCTTGTCGCTATGTATCACGCTGCAGGTCCTCCCTGCCCATGCGAGCGGCGAAGATGGGCTGTTCGCAACTATTGGCGGTAAGTGTAGCGAGCTTCCGGAACAGAACGTATGCTTCAACTCAATCTGTGATTTAGGACTTGCAGGCATCGGCCAACGGAGCGAGATCCTCGGTGGAGTTGGA